>CAYVKQ010000029.1:0-300 GCA_964451945.1 uncultured Lentisphaerales bacterium | reverse complement strand
AATCGCCGAAGTGGGCGTCGTCGCCATCCCCGACCGGGCTTTGCAGCGAAATCGGCTGCTGGGCCATGCGGTAGACGGCGCGCACGCGCTCCACAGGAATCGCCATCTCTTCGGCGGCCTCTTCCGGTGTCGGCTCGCGACCCAGCTCCTGCACAAGTTTCTTCTGCACGCGCAGGAGCTTGTTGATCGTTTCGATCATGTGGACCGGGATGCGGATCGTCCGCGCCTGGTCGGCGATGGCGCGCGTCGCGGCCTGCCGGATCCACCAGGTGGCATACGTGCTGAACTTGTAGCCACGCC
>CAYVKQ010000028.1:0-17973 GCA_964451945.1 uncultured Lentisphaerales bacterium | reverse complement strand
GGTCGTTTCCGGCCTTGTCCTTGCCGATGCGGACCGGGATTTTCCATCCGCGCAGGTTGTAGGGGCCCATCACGTGCAGCGCCGGCAGCGGACTCGACTCGTCGGATCCGATCAGGTTCAGGCACCGCGCAAGCACGAGGCCGTCCGGCTCCCATCCGGCGTTGGTCTTCACCCGTGACCAGAACCGCGAGCAACGCTCCGGCACCTCGTTGGTGATCGGATTCGGCCAGCGGAAGAGATTCGGTCCCATGCCGCGAAAGAGCGGCTCCCGGGAGGCTTTCAGCGCCGTGTAGTCCGCGCGGTGGACGGGACGGCCCGCAGGCAGGGCGAGCGCCGCGGCGACCTTCGCCTTCAGCGCATCTTGCGCCACCGCGGTTGCAGGCTGCCCGCCGCCGATTCCGCTCAGCGCCGCCTTGAACAACGCGCGGGCGGTGGCCGTCGCCGCAGGATCGGCGGGGATGCGGTTCTTGAACTCGAAACTGGTAAACGTGACCGAGCCCTTGCCGGCGCGCAGATGAAGCGCCGCGGTGTAGCCAAGATCGAATTCGCCTTCCACGAGCGGAGTGAAACCGACCTGGTCGGGAATCTGCAGCGCAAAGAGCGCCAGCGCGTGGGTGTAGCGCCACCGCGGGCCGCGCGGCGCCTGATGGGGCATCAAGCCGCCGAATTCGCTGTCGCCGCACGTCGGCGCGCCGCGCCAGTGGTGCAGGGCGTCGTCGGCCAACCCCAGTTCGGGGAAATGGGTGAAGAACCGCCGCGGAACCGTGTCCATAACCTTGAACCCGAGCGCTTCCCAGGCTTCTGGTTTCTGGTTCATGACCAGCACCCTGAGTCCGGCCGCGACATCGGCCGGATCGACCTCCAGCATCGCGGTGTCGAGCGCGCAGGGCCCCACGACGAGCGCATCCTTCACTCCGACCGCACTGTCCACCCGGCGGTAGGCCACGCCGAGACCGTCGAGGACCTCCGCGCCTTCGCCGGCCGGATCGAGCAACGCCACCTCGCCGATCCCGGCATTCACTGCCGCCTTCGGATACACCTCGTATTCGAACACGTCGTCGCCGAAGGCCTTGCGGCAGGTCGTCTTCTCCGTCACCTCCGCAGCGGTCCATTCGAACGGGATCTTCGCGATGTCGCCGGTCCGGAGCGTGCGTCCCATGACGTTCGTCGTGACGGCGCCGTCCCAGATGACGACGTACTGCTTCCGGATCTTCTCGCCCGAGTAGTAGGCGTGGGTCTTGTCGGTGTGGACGGGCCAGCCGCCGATGAAGGCGCAGAGATCGTGGTTCGCCTGCTGGTAGATGTCGTAGCCCGGATTGCGCCAGGACGCCGCATGGAGATAGTTCGACTCGGTCATCTCGCCGTAGCGGAGACCCTTCTGCCATGCCGCCGTCTTCGGCACGGCACCGTAGGCGTGGGTGAGGTTGAAGTAGATGTTGCCGCCTCCGTGGCCGAATCCGCGCCACGCGCGGTTGGTGTTGCGCGTCCAGAGCCGCTGCAGTTCCCAATAGGAGGGATGGACGGCCGCGATCCGCTGGCCGAGGTCCGAACCGTGGCCGGACCGGTTGTCGCTGCAGGCCTTGACGGAATTCGTAAGCGCGAATTCCGGCTCCCACTCGTAGGACTTGTCGCCGAAGTAGATTGCACCGTACTTCGAGAGGCCCATCTCGCCGCGGCAGTTGTACCAGCTGCCGTCGTAGGGCTGGCCGAACTCCGCGGAATGCCACGGATACGTCCCCTTTTCCGCCCACTGGCTGAGCCACTCCTCGCGCTCCTGCAGCGGCGTCCAGTTGAGATACAGGTTGCCGCTGGAAAGGTCTCCGTTCGAACCGTCGGCGTGCGAATAGTAGAGGATGTTGGGATTGTATCCGCGGTTGATGTCGCAGGCGACGTCGATCGCGCGGTGCTTGCCCTTCGTCGGCCTGCCGCCGGGATAGCGCTGCTGCGCGAGGACGTTCGGGGGAAAGTTCCCGGTGTCGCAGACGATCATCTGGGTGACGTAGCAGGCGAAAAGCGCGGGATGGTTGCGGTTTGCGCGGTGCCAGGATCCGATGAACTCGCGGTATACCTGCTGCTCCTTCGCATCGGTGGCGAACGCGTCGAGGTTTTCCCAGTCGTAGTTGGAGATCGTCGCGAAGCTTCCCGGGTTCAGCACGATCCCCATGCCGCTCTCGTCCAGCCAGTTCCACAGGTCCGGGCTGGCGCTGTTGCCGGTGGCGTGGATGTCGTGGTTGCAGGTGATGACGTTGTAGCCGATGTCCTGAAGCATCCTGGCGCCCCAGCGGTTCACGCCGTAGCTGTAGCACGGACGGAAGTGCAGCCGATGGCCGTTCATCATCAGCTCCTTGCCGTCGCGCCAGATCTCGCGGAAACCGAAGCGGAACTCCTTTTCGTCCCGCCGGGCAAGCGCCGCCGCCTTCCTCCCGCCGGAGGCGAACCACCCCGTCTCCGGCGCCAGCGTCGCCCGGCAGCGGTAGAGATACCCCCTGCCGAGCTCCCAGCAGTGTGGATCGGCCCATTCTCCGCCAAGGGTGAAAACGTTCTCGCCGGGTGCGACCGCTACTTTCTTCCCGAGTTTCATTACCCGGTTGCCTGCCGCATCGAAGACCTCGATGGTCAGCTTGTGCCCGACCGGCGTGTCGATCTCCGCCGCGGGCGCCGAAACCGTCGCCTCGAAGTCGATGTGGTGCTTGCGCCAGCTGGTGTTCGCGAAGATGTCGCTCAGATACGCGCCGCGCGTCATCTCGAGCCGGCAGGGCTCGAACGGACCCATGTTCCAGGGCTGCCACCAGTGCGGAACCGCGGTTTTGCCGCGGCTGGTGCCCTCGCCGGTCTGCGACAGGTAGACCCTGAGTTCGTTGGTTTCGCCGGGGCGGATCCACTTCGAGACCTCGATTGCGCCCGCGGGACGCAGGATCTCGCCCGCCTTCTCGCCATTCACCCACAGGAGGAGGTCCTCCTCGTGCAGACCGTTCTGCACGAAACGCACGAAGCCGCCCCGCCATTCCGGCGGCACGAAGACCTCGCGGACCTTCCACACCCCGGGGAACTTCACCATGTCGTCCTCGCCGATCTTCGGCAAACCCTGCTTCGGATTGCAGTCCGTGCGCCGGAGATACTCGATGCAGCTGCCATGCCGCCACTGACCGTCGCCCGGCGCCGCCAGCGCGCTGGCGACGGGCTGGACCATCCAGTCGTATGCTTCCCGCGATCCCAGCGTGATGCTTTCGGCGCCGGCCGCACGAAGTGCGACGGACAATGCGCCGACGGCAAACCAGGCGATTTTCTTCATAGGATCGCTCATCAATCGGAAACCGTGGGACCGAGAAATGCCAGCAGGTGCTCCTGCAGGCGCGGTTGGCCGATCGCGTAGAGGCGGCCTTCGGCGGCCAGGATGCGCTGCGAGAGGTCGAGGTAGCGGGCGAAGGGCGAGCCGCCGTCCCGCTCCCACACGGAGCGGGACGCGGCGCCGAAGCGGCCGCGGTTGTGGATCAGCTCCCAGCAGCGCGCAAACCCCTGCAGCCGCGCCACGGCGGGGAAATCGAGCGCATCGCTCCGCAGCAGCTCGTACGGCGGGTTCGGGTTGAACACCAGCCCCGGCACGGCGCCGGAGCCCAGCGGCGTTCCCGGCAGCCCCTTGAGGAGGTTTACCTGGAGCTCGGGTGGGTCGAACGCGCGCACAAGGCGGTCGAAGCCTGCGGCAAAGGAGGCTTCGTCCTCGCCGGGCAGGCCGAAAATCAGGTCGGCGTGGACGGTCGCGCGCGCCTCGCCGGTCAGGAACGCCAGCGCGCCGCACACTTCGTCCGCGTCGCTGCTCCGTCCCACCGCGCGCGCCACGGCGGGGTTGAGGGTCTGCACCCCCACTTCGACATGCAGTGCGCCCGGCGGGAAGGCGGCAAGCGCCGCGCGCAGGCCGGCGCCGAACCGCCGCGGCGCGAGCTCCAGATGGATCTGGAAGCGCTCGGGACGCCGGGCGAGGAAGAACGCCAGCACCGCGCAGGCGTGGCGTTCGTCGGCGTTGAAACTGCGGTCGAGAAAACGGAACGACCGCGCGCCGCGGGCGATGAGTTCGTCGAACGACGCGCCGAGCCGCTCCGGATCGAAGAGTCGCAGCGGCGTGCGGCGCGAGGTGCAGTAGGCGCACCCGTACGGACAGCCGCGCGAGCTCTCGACGTAGAGGGTGCGGCGGGCCAGGTCCTCGGCGTCGTAGCCGTCATAGGGCAGTTCGAGCGCCGCCACATCCTCGGCGCCTCCCTGAACCAGGCGCGGCGCGCCGTCCGCGGCGGTGGGCCAGCCGTCGGCCAGCGCCTCGACGCACAAGGAGCGGAAAGCCGACTCCCCCTCGCCAACCACCAGCGCGTCGGCCGCGCCGCGCCAGCCCGGCGCGCACGCCGCTGTGATCTCGGGTCCGCCCAGCACAATGCGCATGCCGGGCGCCACCCGCCGCAGGATCAGCGCCGTCTCGCGGACAAGCCGCGCGTTCCACAGATAGACGGAAAACCCGGCCACCACGGGCCGGCGCTCGACCAGCGACGCCGCCAGCTGGAACGGCGTCACCCCGGTGTCGGCCTCGATAACCGCGGTCCGTGAACGGAGCGCACCGAGGTTGGCGTGCAGCGAACGCGCGGCGAAGGCGCAGTGGCTGTAGCGCGCGTTCAGGGCCACGATCACGATTTCCGCCGCCGCCATGGCGTCTCCCCTCCCCCGCTACGGCCGCCGCGCGATCCGCAGCGGCGCCGCGCTGCGCACAAACCAGCGGCGCTGCGCACGGCCGTCCTCTTGCCATGCCTGCAGGGATCGCGGCAACCTGAAGCGTGAAGCGCTCAGGATTCCTTCGCCGGCGCGTGGAGCGCCTGCAGCGCCTGCAGGGTCTCCTCGACGAGTTCCTGCCCGCCCTGCGGCGAGACCTGGTTGCAGAACATGCTCGCGCTGTATCCCCTGCCCCACGCCCCCCGTTCGGTGCAGAGGTAGCTGCCGCCTTCCAGACCGGGCTGGCCGGCGAGCTGCACGATGAAGGTCTGAGTGAAGGGACTGCGCGCCTGCATCCGGTGCTGGTAATCCATGTACAGCTCGAAACGGTTCGACGCGAAGGCGACGTCGCCGATATGCAGCGCGTGCAGTTCCATCGGCAGCTTCGGCTCGCTCTTCTGCCGTTCGTAACGGTCGATGATATTGCGGAAGCGGTTGCGCCCGGCCACGAGGACCGAGTTTGCGAACAGACGCTCCTCCGGCGTGCCGTCCGTCTTGAACGGCTTCCGGTTCAACTCCTCCAGCCCGCGGCGCGCATAGGCGACCTCGTCGTCGGTGATCAGGCGGCGGGAGAGATGGACGGTCTTCACCACATGCGCCAGCGGCAGCGCGGTCTGGATGTCCTTCGCCGCCCAGTCCAGCGTCTCCGAGAACGCGCCGGCGATCCGTTCGGCAATGTCCCTGCGCGCAGCCCGCTCGGTCGGCAGGCCGTCCCCGTACTTGAGCGCGAAGCGGCGCGCCTGCGCCGGCCTGTAGTGCAGCACGCGGGGCGACAGGTCGCCGCCGGCGGCGCACTGCGCCAGGAGGAAAATGTCGCCATGGCGCTTGCGGATGGCGAGGCGGACATCGTGCCAGTAGTCGGCCGACAACTTGTATTCGCTTTCCGAGTTCTGCGAAGGACAGGGGACGTTGACGATCGCCCCGGTGAGCTTGCCCGCCGGATCGAACGTGTAGAGAAGGTTCACGAAATGATCGGCGCCCGCCTCGTAGTGGCTGAACTGCGGATCGTTGGTGTTGCCGTACATCGCGGCGTGGCCGTGCAGGCCGTGCGTCGAATCCTTGGCCGCGCCCGGCCGTTTGGAGAGATCGTCGAAATAGACGGTCCGCCGGCTGTGGGCGACGACTGCAAACCCGTACCCGTAGGCGATCCCCCCCGGCGCGCGCTTCCCATAGGCCTCGCAGATCGCGTCGCACGCCTGCGCGGCAAGGAAATGGCGGTAGTCGTCGCTGGAAGCGACTTCGATGCCGTCGTACGGTACCTCGTAGAGCGACGCGTCCGGATCCTTGCCCCCCTTGTCCGTGCCCCGCTTGTCGATGTAGTGGCTGGGCCCGGTGTGCGCGTGCGTGGCGCTCATCAGGATCTTGGCGACGGGGATCGCGGGGTTGCGCGCGGCCACGGCGGCGCGGATCTCGTCCAGCAGCCCGCTGCGGATGACCACGAGGTCGGCCGAAAGGAAGACCACCAGGTCGGCGCCGTTGTCCACGACCAGGGCGGTGACGGTCACCGGATCCGATATCCCCTGCGAAATCCGCATGTGGAACTGTCCGGGGATGTTGATGGGTTTGTCGGTGCCGACGTCGCGCGACGCCCAGCCGATCTTGAGCTCGTTCATCGCAAATCTCCATGCGCCGACGGACATTCCCGCAACGAACCGGCGCCAGCGGCGCGACTGGCTGACCGTTTGTGTGTGTAGCGTATCGATTCGGCCGCGGGATGACAACGCTATTTTGAGGAGTTGCGCGTTCCGCACGTTCGCCAAGAATCCCTTTGCGCGGCGCCCGCAAGCAATGGTATATATACACGGTCCAACCGATGAGTCCTTCGACACCAACACCCGATGCCCGGCCGCTCGCCTGGGTGGTCGGCGGCAGCCGCGGCATCGGCCGCGCCGTCGCCTGCCAGCTCGCCCAGGCGGGGTTCGACCTCGTGCTGAGCTACCGCGCGAACCGCGCGGCGGCCGAGGAGGCGCGCGCGGCGGCCGAGGCGCGCGGCGCGGCATGCCGCCTGCTGGCCTTCGACGTCGCCGACCGCGCCGCCACCCGCGCCGCGCTGGAGCCGCTGCTGCGCGAGCGCTGCCCCGACGCGCTGATCTTCAACGCCGGCATCGCCCGCGACAACCTCCTCGCCTTCATGCGCGACGACGAGTGGGACGACGTGCTGCGGACCAATCTGGACGGTTTCTTCAACGTGATGAAGCCAGTGGTGTTCGAGATGATCCGCCGCAAGCGCGGCCGCGTCGTCGTGATCTCGTCGGTCTCCGGCCAGATGGGACAGGCGGGGCAGGTCAATTACTCGGCGTCCAAGGCGGGGCTGATCGGCGCGGCGCGCGCCCTGGCGCGCGAAGTCGGCCGCAAAAACATCTTCGTCAACGTCGTCGCCCCCGGCGTGATCGAGACGGAGATGACCCGCGACCTGCCGCGGGAACAGGTGCTGCCGCTGATCCCGCTGCACCGCTTCGGCACCGCCGACGAGGTGGCGGCGGTCGTCCGCTTCCTCTGTGCCGAGCCGCACATGTACCTCCACGGCCAGGTGATCGGCGTCAACGGCGGCATGGCGGTATGAGCGGCCCCGCGCGAGACAGCTACGACGACGTGGTGGTCGGCGCCGGACCCGCCGGCCTGACCGCCGCGCTGCTGCTGGCGCGCTTCGGCCGCTCCGTGCTGCTGGTGGAGAAGGCGCCGGCGACGGGGGGCGGCCTGCGCCGCTTCCGCCGCGGCCGGATCGCCTGCGACACCGGCTTCCACTTCACGGGCAGCGTCCTGCGCGGCGAGCTGTTCGACCACCTGCTGCGCCTGCTGCAGGTGCGCGACGCGGTGACGCTCGTCCCCTACGACACCGCCTGCGCGCACCGCTTTTTCTTCCGCAGGCAGGACGCCACGGTCGACGTCCCCATCGGCATCGACCGGGCCTGCGCGCGCTGGCAGGGGCTTTTCCCGCGCGACGCCGCCGCGGTCGCCTGGTATTTCGAGGCGATCCGATCCGTGGCCGCGCGCACCATGGGGATGGGCGTCGGGCGCCCGCTCACCGCCTTCGGCATGCTCGACGAGGATTTCACCCCGCTGCGGTCGGTGCTCGACGCCCGCTTCACCGACCCGGTCCTCAAAGGGGTCATCAGCGCTTTCTCGATGTGCCACGGATCGCCGCCGTCCACCGTTTCGTTCGCCGCCCATGCGCGGGTGGCTGTCGGCCTGCACCAATCGGTCGGCGTCGTCGACGGGGGCGGAGACGCGCTGGCCGACGCGCTGACGGCGGCGGCGGAACGCGCCGGCGTCGACATCTGCTGCGGTTGCGGCCTCGAAACGTTCGACGCCATCGAGGCGGGTACGCCCCGGCGGGCGGTGTTTGCCAACGGCCGCAGCGCCACGTTCGAGCGTTGCCTGCTGACGATCCACCCGTCGCAGATGCTGGACCTGATGCAGCCGCTGCATCCGTCGCCGGCGTTCCGCAGCCGCGTCGGCGACTTCGAGCCTTCGATCGGATTCTTCGTCTCGTACGGCGAGGTGACCGGCGAGGCGCCGTCCCGCTTCGCGCGCTCCGTCTTCTCGGAGTTTCCCGACACCGATTTCGACGCCCTCATGGACCCGCGGACCGCCACCGAGCGGCCGCTGGTGGTGATCGAGGTCGCGGGCGACGCCGCTGCGCGGCGGCCGCCGTCGCTCTCGGCGCTGGAGTTGTCTTTCCCGCAGGATGTGGTATCATGGCGTGAATCGCGTGTGGGCTGCCGCCCCGAGGCGTATACCCGCTACAAACAGCAACGGGTGGAGGCGATCGGCGCGCGCATCGGCCGGCTGGTTCCGTACGCGGAGCGGATCCGCTGGACCGACGCGGCGTCGATGCTGACTTTCCGTGACTATCTCCATTCGCCCTGCGGCAGCGCCTACGGCATCCGGCAGAAGGTCGGGCAGTACGGGCTGTTCGGACGCCTCCCCGGCCGCAACCTCTATGCGGCGGGACAGAGCGCGCTGCTGCCGGGGGTGCTGGGCGCGATGATGTCGGGCCTGTTTGTGGTCAGGCAACTGGTGGGAAAAGAAATTTTCGACACTCGCGTGCTCTACCACACGCAGTGAGCACAGAATGAAACGAGTAGTCATCACAGGCATGGGCGTCCGTTCGCCGCTCGGAACCAGCGTGGCCGGGCAGGCGGCGGCTTTGCGCGCGGGCGGACACGGCATCCGCCGGATGCCGGAGTGGGCCGTCTACAAAGGGCTGCGCAGCCTGCTCGCGGCGCCGGCCGAGCTCAAGGATGAAAAGGCGATCCCGCGGCAGCACCGCCGCTCCATGGGCCGCATGAGCCTCTTCGCGGCGCAGGCGGCGCAGGAGGCGCTGCGCGACGCCCGTTGCGATCCCGCCGCCCTCGGCGACGGGCGCACGGGCTGCGTGGCGGGGTCGACCACCGGCAGCGCCATCACCCTGAACCAGGTGTTCGAGACGATGCTCCCCGGGCGCGATTTCACGCAACTGCAGGCGACGCAGTTCTTCCAGTGCATCTCCCACTCGGTGGCGATGAACGTCGCGCAGTACCTGGGTCTCCAGGGCGTGGTGCTGTCGACCAACGCCGCGTGCGCCTCGGCGCTGCAGGCGGTCGGCGTCGCGTTCGACCTGATCCGCTCGGGCCGCCAGGAGGCGATGGTCTGCGGCGGCGCCGAGGAGCTGCACCCGACGGTGACGGGGTCGTTCGACATGCTGATGGCCGCCTCGACGGGCTACAACGACCGCCCCGGCGAGGCGCCGCGCCCCTTCGACGCCGCGCGCGACGGGCTGGTGTGCGGCGAGGGAGCGGGCATCCTCTTCCTGGAGGAGCGCGAACGGGCCTTGCGGCGCGGTGCGCCGGTCTATGCCGAAATACTGGGATTCCACACCTGCAGCGGCGGCGCGCACGTCAGCGAATCGAACCGCGAAGGGATCATCCGCAGCATGCGCGGCGCGCTGGACGACGCCGCCCTCGACGCCGGCGCCGTCGGCTATGTCAGCGCGCACGCCACCGCGACGCTGCAGGGCGACGGCGAAGAGGCGGCGGCGATCGCCGCGGTCTTCGGCGGCCGCGTGCCGGTGAGCAGTCTCAAGGGCAACCTGGGGCACACGCTCGGCGCCTCGGGCGCGATCGAGCTCGCCGCCGTGATCGCCGGCCTGCGCGAGGGAGTGCTCTACCCGACGCGCAACCTGACGCGCGTGGCCGACGAGTGCCGCGGCATCCGCCACGTCACGGCCCCCGAGCCGACGGCCGCGCAGTGCTTCATCAAGAACAGCTTCGCCTTTGGCGGCATCAACGCGTCACTGGTGTGCCGCGTCACGAATGGGGAAGGTGTATGACGAGAGACGAGATCATCGCGACCACCAACCAGGTCTTTGCCGACGCGTTCGAGATCGAGCCCGATCGTCTGGTGCCGCAGGCCCACATTTTCCGCGACCTGGGGCTCGACAGCCTCGACACGGTCGATCTGGTGGTGGCGATCCAGAAGAAATTCGCCGTGCAGATCCGCGACGACGAGCGGGTCCGCGCCATCCGCACGCTCGGCGACGTCTACACGTTCATCGAGACAATCCAACGGGAAAAGAACGCTTGAACAAAGGCGTTGCCATCTTGTTTTCGCTCGCATTCTACCCGCTGCTGATTCTCTACTCCGCAGTGGCGATCCCCCTGCTGGCGCTGCTCGTGGCGGCGGGCGCGCCGTTCCTCCCGCACCGCGCGAACATGCGGCGCTTCCGGCGGATGATTTCCTGGTACGGCTACGGAGTGATCAAGGGACTGGCGAGGCCGGCCGTCCGCATCTTCTACGAGACGCACGGCCGCGGGCGCGGCGGCGCCCGGATCTTTGTGGCCAACCACCTCTCCTCCTCCGATCCGTTCCTGATGGCCGTGCTGCCGGAGGAGGTGGTCCAGGTCGTCAACCTCTGGCCCTTCAGACTGCCGGTGTGGGGGATCTTCGCCCGCTGGGCGGGCTACCTCAACATCCGCGCGATGAGCGCCGAAGCCTTCCAGGAGAAGGCGGCGAGCCTGCTGCGCGAAGGGGTCTCGATCGTCGCCTTCCCCGAGGGGACACGGGCGGGCGCCGGACCGATGGGGCCGTTCCACAGCGCGCTCTTCCGGCTGGCGCTGGCCACGCACACATCGCTGGTTCCCCTCTGCATCCACGGCAACGCGCGCACCCCGGCCCGCGGCTCGCTCCTGCTCCACCCCGCGACCATCCGCGTCCGCCGCCTGCCCGAGCTGCCCTGGGAGAGTTTCCGCGACCAGACGCCGTTTCAATTGAAGACACGCGTCCACCAGCAGATGCAGCAGGAGGTGGACCGGATGCGAGCATGCGTATGAACCCTCTACTCCGCTTCCCCAAACTCGCCTTCCGTCCGCCAGCGGAACTCCGCAAGGCGCAGGAGACGCTGCTGGCCGCCCATCTGCGGCACTGCCGGCGGGCGCCGTTCTACCGCGGGCTCCTGGCCGGCGTCCCCCCCGCGCGCGCCGTCCGCGTGCCGCTCGAAGCGCTGCGCGACCTGCCGTTCACGACCAAGGCCGACCTGGAGGCGGGACCGGAGCGCTTTCTGGCGGTCCGCCGCGACCGCATCCGCGACATCGTGCAGTCGTCGGGGACCACCGGCCTCCCCACGCAGATGCTCTACACCGGCCGCGACCTCGAACGCCTCGCCTACAACGAGGCCGTCTGCTTTGCCGGGTGCGGCATGGGACGGGGCGACCGGGTGCTGCTCACCTGCACCCTCGACCGCTGCTTCGTCGCCGGCTACGCCTACTGCCTCGGCGCGCAGGCCGTCGGCGCCGCCAGCGTCCGCAGCGGACTCAATCTGGTCGAAGGACACGCGGCGGTCATCGAGCAGATCCGCCCCACGTTCCTGGTAGGCGTGCCCGGCTTTCTGCGCAAGCTGGGGCATTTCCTGCACGCCTCGGGAACCCCCCCGTCGGGCATCCGGGGGCTGATCTGCATCGGCGAACCGCTGCGCGACGCGCGGCTGCGGCCGACCGTTCTGGGCGACGACCTCGAACGGCTGTGGCGGGCGCCCGCCTATTCGACCTATTCGTCGTCCGAGATCGTCACCTCCTTCTGCGAATGCACCGCGCAGTGCGGCGGCCACGCCGCGCCCGACCTGGGGATCGTCGAGATCGTCGACGACAACGGCCGCCCCCTTGCGCCGGGCGAGACGGGCGAGATCGTCGTCACCCCCCTGGGGGTCGAGGGGATGCCGCTGCTCCGCTTCCGCACCGGCGACATCGGCTACCTCGCTGGAGAGCCGTGTGCCTGCGGCCGCAACACTCCGCGCCTGAGCGCCATCCTCGGGCGCAAGGCGCAGATGCTGAAAGTCCGCGGCACCACCTTCTACCCCGCGACGATTTTCGAGGTGCTCAACGCCATCCGCGAGGTGAGCGACTACTATGTCGAGGTCGACAGCGCCGATGGCGCCGACCGCGTGCGCGTCACCGTGGCGTTCGCCTCCGACACGCCCGACGCGCAGCGCCGGACGCTGGCGCTGCTGCAGGCGCGGCTGCGCGTGCGTCCCGAGGTGCGCGTCGCGAGCGAGGAGGCGGTGCGGCAGCGGGTCTACGTCGCCCATTCGCGCAAGCCGGTCCGCTTCTTCGACCTGCGGCAGCAGCCCGCCGCGGCACCCCGGAGCGAGGAGACGCCATGCACGTCACCCTGATCACCGGAACCCCCGCCGCAGGCGAGGGACGCGTCCGCTTCGACGGCGGCGACCCCGTCTTCGGCGGCCATTTCGCCGACGCCCCGGTGCTGCCGGGCGTCGCGCTCATCGACGCCGCCGTGACGCTTGTTTCCCGCGCCGCGCAGCGTGCCCTCCGTCTTGCGCGCGTCGGCTCCGTCAAATTCCGCAATGTGGTCCGCCCCGGCGAGGAGATCGCCTTCACCTTCAAGACGGAACCCGGTGCCGGCATCCCCGGCGCACTGGCCGTCCGCGGCCAGTGGCTGCGCGGCACGGAGAAGATTGCCGACCTCGCCTTCGTGGCGGTGCCGCAGGAGGCATGCCCATGACCCGCCGCAGCCAGCGCCTGGCGTTCCCGGTCGAGCCCGGCTACCCGCCGTTGCGCGCGTCCGTGAGCCACCGCGTGGGTTTCTCGGAGGTCGATCCGATGGGCATCGTCTGGTTCGGCCGCTACGCCTCGTTCTTCGAGGAGGCGTCGGCCGCGCTGCGCGACGCATGCGGCCTCTCCCACGCCGCCTTTTTCGCAGCGGGCATCCAGCCGCCGGTCGTCTCCTACGAGGTCGAATACCTCCTCCCCTCCCGCCTCGACGAGGTGCTGGCGGTCACCGCGACGCTCCACGCCACCGAGGCCGCCCGTCTGAACACGACCTACGAGGTGCGCGGACCCGACGGCACGCTGCGCGTGGTCGCGCGCACCGTCCAGGTCTTCGTCGACGCCCATACGCTGGCGGTCTGCTACACGGCGCCCCGCATCTGGACCGACTGTCTGGCGCGCTGGCGCCGGGGGGAGTTCGCATGCCTGAGCGCCTGAACGACGCGATGCTGGTCGACCAGGGGCTTGTCTCCGCCTACGGCCGGGGCGTCGCCTGCTGCGCCGAGGGGCTGCTGGCGGGGCACTGCCCCTTCCATCCCGCCGGCGACCGCTTCCCCGCGCCGCTGGCCGGCCTGCCGGTCGCCGCGCCGGCCGCGACATCGCTGCCGGCGCTGCTCGACGACCTCTTCGCCGGCGCGGCCCCTGTTCCCGCCGACGCGGCGCTGTACGTCGCCACCACCCTGGGCGGGATCGACCGCCTGGAGACCGCCGTTGTTGCCGGCGGCGGGGACGACGGCGAGAGCCGCATCGCGCGCCTGCCGCGGCAGGTGGCCGACAGGCTCGGCCTTCGCGGCGGCCCCGTGCAGACGGTCTCGTCGGCCTGCGCCTCCTCGGCGGCGGCGCTGGCGCTGGCGGCCTCCGCCATCCGCCGCGGCGAGGTCTCCTGCGCCCTGGTGGTCGGCGCCGACCTGCTCAGCGAATTCGTGCTGTCGGGATTCGCCGCGCTGCTGGCGGTCGATCCCGGAGGCGCCCGCCCGTTCGACGCCGACCGCCGCGGCATGACGGTCGGTTCGGCCGCCGCTTTCGCGCTGCTGATGAGCCGCGGGCGGATGGCGCGCGAAGGCCGCAGCCCCCTCGGCGTGATCGGCGGCTGGGGCCTGACCTGCGACGCCAACCATCTCACGGGCCCCTCGCGCGACGGCGCGCCGCTGGCCGCGGCGGCCGCGTCTGCCATGCGCATGGCCGGCTGCCCCGCCGAGGCGGTCGGCGCCGTCGCCGCGCACGGCACCGGCACCCGCTACAACGACCTGATGGAGATGGCCGCGCTCAAACGCCTATTCGGCGACCGGCCGCGGCCGACCTTCTCCGTCAAGGGCGGCATCGGCCACACCCTCGGCGCGGCCGGCCTGGCGGGGGCGCTGCTCGCGCTCGAGGCGCTGCGACGCGGCGTCGTCCCCCCGACCGTGGGACTGCGGCGGCCGGCGGCCGAAGCCGAAGGCTGGGTGGCCGCGACGGCGGTGCCGCCCGTCCCGGCGGGCGCGGCGCTGGCGACGGCCTCTGGCTTCGGCGGCGTGAATACGGCCCTGCTCCTTTCACTGGCGCCGTTCGACAACGCAGCCCTCCCGCGGCGCGCCGGGGTGGCGGTGCGCGGCCTCTGCCAAGTCGACGCGGATGCGCCGCCGGCAGCGCCAGCCGGCGGCTTCACGCCGCCGCGCAATTTCGGCCGCTTCAGCGCCGAGGCCCGACTCGCCTTCCACGCCGTGGCCCGCGCCCTCGCCGAGGCCGGCTTCGTCCCCGACGCGGCGGGAATCCTCCGCGCCCCCGGCGGCGCGGCGGCGCGCGTCGGCATCCTCGCCTGCGACCGCGACGGCAGCGCCGCCGCCAACCGCGCCTACTTCGCCGACTACGTGGCCAGCGGACGGACGCTGGGGCGCGGCCAGCTTTTCGCCTACACGTTGCCGACGTCGGTGGCGGCCGAATGCGCCATCGCCTGCCGCCTGACCGGTCCGCTGCTCTACGTGGCCGAGCCCGGCGGCGGCGCCGACGCCGCCTGGCGCGCGGCGCGCGGCCTGATCGGCGACGCCCAGGCCGACGCCATGGTGCTGCTCGCCGTCGCGCCGCCCGCGGCGCGGGCGCTTGCGGCCGTGCCCGCCGCCGACGCCCCGCCCGGCACCCAACTGCCGCCCGCGCTCACCCGGCTCACGGGCGCGCAGGATTGACACGGAGAATTTCCATGCACATCAAACTCATCTATCCAAAGTGGCCGAAACTGCTGCACCAGACCGAATTCCACCTCCCGCCGCACGGCCCGGTCTGCTTCGCGGCGACGCTGCCGCCCGAGGTGCGCCTCTCCTTCGTCGATGAGAACGTCGACCCGCTGGCGCTCGACGACACGCCCGACCTGGTGGCGCTCTCGGTGATGCTCACCTGCCAGATGCCCCGCGCCTGGGAGATCGCCGACGCCTACCGCGCGCGCGGCATCCGCGTGCTCTTCGGCGGCATCGCCACCATGCTGCATGCCGAAGAGACCCAGGCCCATACCGACGCCGTCTTCCTGGGCGAGGCCGAGGGACGCATGGCGCAGGTGATCGCCGATTTCCAGGCGGGGCATCCCCGGCCGGTCTACGACTACCTGCGCATCCCGCCCGACATCGCCGCCGTGGGACCGGCGCGGCGCGACATTCTGAACCGGCCGCGCTACAACTTCCGCGGCGTGCAGATGGTCGACCTCGTCCACGCCTCGCGCGGCTGCCGCTTCAACTGCTTCCCCTGCTGCACGCCGTTTCTCGGCGGCCGGGTGTTCCGGCCGCGGCCCATCGAGACCGTCGTGCGCGAGATGGCGGGCATCCCCAACAACCGCCTCTTCATCGTCGACAACTCGCTGGCGCAGGACGGCGTCTGGGAGAAAGAGCTGTTCCACGCCATCGCGCCGCTGAAGAAAAAGTGGGTGTCGCATCCGATCTACGACCGCGACGACGTCCTCGACCTCGCCGAGGCGGCGGGCTGCTGGTACGTCTACCAGGCCATCGCGGGCGTAACCGGGGGCATCAAACGGCGCATCCACCGCCTGCACGACCACGGCATCGGCGTCGAGGGGACGGTGCTGCTGGGATTGGACGACCAGACCGAGGACGACATCAAGCGGCTCGTCGATTTCCTCCTGGAACTGAACCTCGACATGGCGGAGTTCACGGTGCTGGTGCCGTTCCCGCACACGCCGGTCCGCGAACAGATGGAGCGGGAAGGGCGCGTGCTCCACAACGACTGGATCCGCTACACCGGCTCCGAGGTGGTCTTCCGTCCCGCAAGAATGACCCCCGACGCGCTGGAGCGGATGTACCACTACGCGTGGGACGCCTTCTACCGCGAAGCCGACACCGCCACCCGCATGGCGCGGCTTTTCCTCAACGTGATCCACAAGGAGCTCCGCGACGGCACCGCCCCCGACCTCGGGCGGCGGCGCGAGCGGACCCGCTGGGGAAAGGCGCCGGACCCGTCGTGAACATCCTGCTGATCTCCTGCAACCCGGTGACCGCCCCCTACCCGGTCTACCCGCTCGGCATGTCGGTCATCGCCGCGGCGCTGCAGCGCGCGGGGCACACAGTCCGCCAGTTCGACCTGCTCGCCAACGGCTTCTCGCTCGACGCGCTGCGCGCGGTGGCCGCAGCGGAAACGCCCGCGCTGTTCGGCGTCTCCTTCCGCAACCTCGACAACGTCAACGCCTGCAACGAGGCGCTCTACATCGACCAGTTGACGCGCCTGATCGCGGCACTGCGCACGATGGGCGACGCCCCCGTGGTGGTGGGCGGCCCCGGTTTCTCGGTTCTCCCCGAACAGGTGCTGGCCGCGACCGGCGCCGACTACGGGATCGTCGGCGAGGGCGAAGGCCTGATCGTCGAACTCGCCGGCGCACTCGCCCGGGGCGGGCGGCCGGCGCAGCGGATCCTGCGCGCCCCCTCGACGCTGGCGGCCGGCGAGATGCCCCCGCCCGCCTACGATGATCGCATTCTCTCGTTCTACCTGCAGGCGGGCGGCCTGGCGCCGCTGCAGACCAAGCGCGGCTGTCCCCACCGCTGCGCCTACTGCACCTATCCGCTGCTCGAAGGGCGCCGCCTCCGTCCGCGGGCGTGCGACGCGGTGATCGACGACATCCTGGCGCTCCAGGCCGCCGGCGCGCGGCAGATCTTCTTCACCGACTCGATCTTCAACGACAGCGAAGGGCACTACCGCGCCCTGATCGACGCCATGCGCCGACGGCGGGTGTCGCTGCCGTGGACCGGCTTCTTCCGCCCCGAGCCGATGGAACCCGGATGGATCGCGGCGATGCGGGAGACGGGGCTCAACGCCGTCGAGCTCGGCACCGACGCCGCCGCCGACGCGACCCTGCGCGGCCTGGGCAAGGACTTCACCTTCGCCGAGGTCGAGGCGGCCCACGCCCGTTTCGTCGACGCCGGCCTGACGGTTTCGCACTACTTCATGATGGGCGGCCCCGGCGAGACGCGCGAAACGGTCGAGGAGGGGATCGCCAACATCCTCCGCCTGCACCGCGCCGCCTCGTTCGTCTTCCTGGGCATCCGCATCCTGCCGGGCACGCCGCTGGCGGCGCGGGCGCTGCGCGAGGGCGTCATCACACCCGGCACCGACCTGCTGCGGCCGGTCTACTACTTCTCCCCCGCGCTCGACCGCGGCTGGCTGCACGAGCGTCTTCTCGCCGGCTTCAAGAACCACCGCCACGTGGTCTATCCGCCCGACACCTACGACAGCGGTCTGGCGTTCCTGCACCGCCTGGGCTACGCGGGCATGGCGATCGACCTGTTGCTGAAACGCGACGAAACACGCGCCGCGCAAGAAGCCGCCAAGTCCCATGCCGGATGACCCCTCCAGCCCGATCAAGCCGTTGTGCGCGATCCCCGTCTACAACCATGCGGCGACGCTGCCGCCGCTGGTGCGCCAGGCGCGGGCGCACATCGCCGACGTGCTGGTGATCGACGACGGCAGCACCGACGCCGACATCGGCGCGCTGCTGGCCGCCGAGCCGGTGACGGTGATCCGGCACGACACCAACCGCGGCAAGGGCGCGGCCCTGCGCACCGCGCTGGAGACCGCGCGCGCGCGCGGCTTCAGCCACCTCATCACCTGCGACGCCGACGGTCAGCACGCACCGGCGGACCTCCCCCGCTTTCTCGACGCGATCCGCCGCGAGCCCGCGGCGGTGGTGCTCGGCGTGCGCGACTTCGCGGCGCCC
>CAYVKQ010000027.1:0-18018 GCA_964451945.1 uncultured Lentisphaerales bacterium | reverse complement strand
ACCAAACGCGCTACCAGGCTGCGCTACTCCCCGAAAAAGAATGAGACCGAAAGTTGGTGTAGGATACCCGATTCCCCCGAGACCGTCAAAACCAATCTTTGAAAAATGCCGGGGCCGCTAGCCTACCGCCGCGCGGCTCTGGGCGCGGAAGAGGTCGTGCAGCGTGACGATGCCGCGGACCGCCCCGGTCGCCTCGTCGACGCAGACGGCGACGTCGGACGACTCCCGCACCATGCGGTCGGCGACGGTCTGGATCGTCTCGTCGGCGCGGCAGAGCGACGCGGCCTCGATCGCCGGTTCGCGCCCCTGGCGCACCGCCTCGACCATCGCCGGCCGCCGCACCACGCCGGCGTAGCGGTCGTCGACGACAACAGGAAACGCCTTGAAGCGGTGCTCGACCATGAACTCGCGCAGGGCGTTGGGCGAGCGGTCGGTCACTACCACCGGCCGCATGTTGAGCACGAGCGACACCGGTTGCTGCTGCCACGATTGAAGGTCGCGCGGGGGATGAATCTCGTGCGGCGCGCATCCGTCCTGGAGCAGAATATCTTCGTAGAAATTCCACTTGCCGCCGCAGAGACGCGCGAACGCCTGGCTCGCTACCGTCCCGACCATTAGCGCGGGGACCACGGCAAAGCGGTTGGTCATCTCGAAAATCATCAGCAGGGCCGTCAGGGGCGCCCGGACCGTCGCGCCGAAACAGGCGCTCATGCCGACCGACGCCAGCAGGATCAGCGCGTCGCTGTCCAGGAAGGCGCCGTCCACACCGGCCCAGTCTGCGGCCACGTTGACGATTCCGCCCGTCAGAAAGCCAGTCATCGCGCCGAAAAAAAGGGTCGGCGCGAAGATGCCGCCGCAGCCGCCCCAGGCGTAGGAGGCGATGGTGGCGCCGAGCTTCGCCGTCAGCAGAACCGCCGCCGCCTGCCAGGTGATACCGTGGAGCATCGCGTCGGAGAGGTCCTCGTAGCCGAGGCTGAAGACGCCGAGGCGCCCGACCGCCAGGAAGGCCGCCACGCCGAGTACCCAGGTCATCAGGCCGCCCGCGACCGGCCGCAGCCACGGCGGGAGGCGGCTTTGGCGCCGCACCTTGGCGCGCAGGCGCAGCGTGCTCTTCTGAAACACCACGCCGACCGCGGCGGCGGCGACCGCCACCAGGGGCGACAGCGCGAGCACCCGCCAGTCGGCGGCGGCGACATCGGGGAGCGCGAAGGAGGGCTGGCGGCCGATGCAGGCGTAGACGGCGAAGGCGCCGGTCACCGCCGCCACGATGCAGGCACCCAGGTAGCGGCTGTTGAGGTCGCCGATGATCTCTTCCAGCACGAAGGTGATCCCCGCCAGCGGCGTGTTGAAGGCCGCGGCGAGGCCAGCCGCGGCGCCGGCGGCGGCCGCTCCGCGGCGGCGTGGCCGGGTTTCGCCCATCACCCCCGCCAGGGCCGACGCGGCGGCGCCGCTGGCGAAGACCGTCGGCCCTTCGCGGCCGAGGCTCGACCCGCCGCCGAGGCTGATCACTCCGGCGACGAGTTTGACCCATGCCGGGCGCCACGGCAGCACACCGAGGTGTTTCCAATAGGCGATCTTGAGCTGTGGGATGCCGCTGCCGGCCGCCTCGGGGCAGAACGCCCGCAGCAGCAGACCGACCACCAGCGACGAGCCAGTCAGCAGCAGAAAGCTCTGCCAGACGAACGTCCAGAGCCCTTTCCTGGCCATGACCGGAAGGCCGCGGGCATACAACAAGTGGGTCAGTTTGAGAAACAGCACCGAAACGGCGGCGCCCGCCAGCGCGTAGACGACGGTCATCACCACCGTGCGCAGCCGTTCAGGGAGCGCCCGCCAGCGGGTCAGAACGCTGTGTGCCATCCTTCCTCTACTCCCATTCGATCGTCGCCGGCGGCTTCGAACTGATATCGAACACGACGCGGTTGATGCCGCGTACCTCGTTGATGATGCGGCTGGAGATGCGGGCGAGCGTGTCGTAGGGGACGCGCGTCCAGTCGGCGGTCATGGCGTCGACGCTTTCGACAACCCGCAGCGCGCAGACGTTCTCGTAGGTCCGTTGGTCGCCCATCACCCCGACCGTGCGCACCGGCAGCAGGACGGCGAACGACTGCCAGACCTGCGCGTACCCCGTCCATTTGCGCATCTCCTCCTGCACGCGCAGGTCGGCCTGCTGCAGCAGCCGCACGCGCGCCTCGGTGACCTCGCCGATGATGCGGACGCCGAGCCCGGGGCCGGGGAAGGGCTGGCGGTCGATCAGCTCGTCGGCGAGTCCCAGCGCGCGGCCCACGGCGCGCACTTCGTCCTTGAAAAGCTCGCGCAGCGGCTCGACCAGATCGAAGGCAAGCGTCTCGGGCAGTCCGCCGACATTGTGATGGCTCTTGATCGTCTGGCTCGGCCCCTTGAGCGGGCTGATGCTCTCGATTACATCGGGGTAGATGGTTCCCTGGGCGAGGAATTTGCACCCCTTGATCGCGCGGGCTTCTTCGGCGAAGACCTCGATGAATTCGCGGCCGATGATCTTCCGTTTCGCCTCGGGTTCCTCCACCCCCCGCAACGCGCCGTAGAAGCGCTGCCGGGCGTCGATCACGCGCAGGTCCATGCCGAGCCTGGCGTGGAAGGTCTGCGCGACCTGTTCGGCCTCGCCGGCGCGCAGCAGTCCGTTGTCGACGAAGATGCAGTGCAGGCGCTTGCCGATGGCGCGGTGAAGCAGCACCGCCACGACCGACGAGTCGACGCCGCCGCTGAGGCCGAGGACGACCTCCTCGTCGCCGACCTGCCTCCGCAGGTTCGCGAGCGCCGTGTCAATCCACGAATCGATCTGCCAGTCGCCGGCGCATTTGCAGATCGGAAAGAGGAAATTGCGCAGAATGGCGTCGCCGTGCTGCGTGTGCGCCACTTCGGGGTGGAACTGCAGGCCGAAGAGGAGGCGGCCGTCGTGGCGCATGGTGACGATGGGGCAGGAGAGGGAGCGGGCCGAGGCTTTGAACCCGGGCGGCAGCACGTCCACCTCGTCGCCGTGGCTCATCCAGACGTCCAGTTCCTTGGGCAGCCCCGCCAGGAGACGGCTGCCCGCCATCGCCGCGATGCGGGTGTGGCCGTACTCCCGCTTCTCCCCGGGCTTGACCGTGCCCCCCAGCGTCTTCGCCATCAGGTGCATGCCGTAGCAGATTCCCAGCACCGGAACGCCTAGGTCGAAGATCGCCGGGTCGCACTGCGGCGCACCCGCTTCGAACACGCTGTTGGGGCCGCCAGAGAGGATGATCCCCGAAGGCCTGCGGGCGCGCAACGCGTCGGCGGTCGTATCAAAGCGGAGAATCTCGGAATAGACTCTTTGCCCGCGGATCCTGCGGGCAATCAGCTGGGTATACTGGGAACCGAAATCCAGGACCGCGATCCATGTGTGAGACATACGCACCCCTTTCGACTGATCGGACGCAACACCAACAGGAACCTGCCGGCGACCGCACCGGCATCCGCACGTAGTCCGGTAGAATACCCAATTGCCCCGCCGTGCGCAACAACCGACAACCGACAAAAATGTTGAATGCCGAAGGTTCAACGCTCAACCGCGTTGTCCGAAGGATCGGCCTCCGCCAGACCGAGTTTCGCCATTTTGTAGCGGAGGATGCGGCGGGTAGAGCCGAGGCGCTGCGCGGCGCGGGTTTGCACACCGCCGGCCTGGCGCAGGGCTTCGGCGATGATCCGGCGCTCGAAGGCGCCGACCGCCTCGTCGAGGGTCTGGCCATCGGCGGGCAAGGATACGTCTTCGGCGACGCCCGGGGCGCCGGGTGCTGCAGCCGCCGGGAGGGCCGGGGCCGGGCGCACCGCCGCGGCATGGAACTCCTCGGGGAGGCGCGCGGCGGAGACCGTCGGCTCGCGGCCGTGGAGCACCAGCACGCGTTCGACCACGTTCCGCAGCTCGCGGACGTTTCCCGGCCAGTCGTAGGCGCACAACAGGCGGAGTGCCTCCGCGTCGAAGGCGCGGGTCCCGGCATGGAGCGCGGGACCGAGCTGCCCGAGGAAATGGGCGAGCAGCAACGGGATGTCGTCGCGCCGCTCGCGCAGCGGCGGCAGGCGGATCTGCACCACGTTGAGGCGGTAGAACAGATCCTCGCGGAAGCGTCCGGCGGCCGCTTCGACGCGGAGGTCGCGGGCCGTCGCGGCGACGATGCGGGCGCTGGTGCGGAGCGTCCGGGTGCCGCCGACGCGCATGAATTCGCGCTCCTGCAGCACGCGCAGCAGCTTCACCTGCGTGGCGGCCGACATCTCCCCGATCTCGTCGAAAAACAGCGTGCCCGACCCCGCCAGTTCGAACCTGCCCGGCTTCTGGCGGTCGGCGCCGGTGAACGCCCCTTTCTCGTGGCCGAACAGCTCGCTTTCCAGCAGGTTCTCGGGCAGGGCGGCGCAATGGACGGCGACGAACGGCTCGTCGCGGCGGGGGCTTTGCTCGTGCAGCAGGCGGGCGGCGAGCTCCTTGCCCGTTCCGCTCTCGCCCTGGATCAGCACGGTGGCGTCGGCCGCGGCCGCCTGCCGCAACAGGCCGGTCGCCGCGACAAAGCAGGGGCTGTGCCCGAAGACATCGGGGGCGGCCTGGAGGACAAGGTCGAGATCGGCAAGGCGGCCCTGGAAGTCGGGGACTAACACCTCGACAATCACCCCGGGCGAGCGGAGGCGGATGGCCTCGACCACGGCGGGAATGGCGGTCGAGGCGCTGACCATGATGACGGGCAGATCGGGGTGGTCGGCGCGGATCTGGCGCAGCAGGTCGAGGCCCGAGCGTCCGGGCATCACGACGTCGAGCAGCACGAGGTCCATCTGTTCGCGCGCCAGGATCTTCTGGGCTTCTTCGGCGGTCGCGGCCGAGAGCACGGCATAGTCGTGCGAGAAGATCAGCCGCAACGCCTCGCGGCTCCCCTGTTCGTCGTCAACAATCAAGAGTTTCATCATGGTCGGAGCGTCCCTTCAACGGCAGGATGACGGTCACGGTTGTCCCGTTCGCGGTGGTGTCGACGTCGATGCGGCCGCCGTGGTCGACGGCCGCCCGCCGCGCCAGCGGAAGCCCCAGTCCGAGCCCGCGCGGCTTGGTGGTGCTGAACGGCGAGAACAGCTTGTCGCGCATCTCGCTGGCGACCCCAGGCCCGTTGTCGCTGACGGCGAACACCAGGCTGCGGCTGTCGTCCTCCGCGCCGGTGCAGCGGACCTGCAGGAGGATGCGCGGCGACGGCCGGCCGCAGACCGCCTCGTGCGCGTTGACCAGCAGGCGGGCGAGGCAGTCGGTCAGCGCGTCGGCATCGGCGCAGAGCATCGGCAAGCCCTCGTCGACCTCGCAGGTCACCGGCAGCTTGTCCGTCCCCGCCAGGATCGCGGCGCGCGCGCAGGCCTGTTGCGCGACCTCCCCCGGGACGGTGGGGCGGAAGACCGGGCGGGGCGGGTGGGCAAAGGTGTTGATCTGCGTGATGATCGCGTTCAACCGGTGCACCTCGCCGGTGACGATGTCGAAAAACTGCTGCCGGAACTCGGGGTCGCCGTAGCGCTCGGGCAGCAGTTGCGCGAAGGTGCTGATGGCGACCAGCGGGTTGCGCACTTCGTGCGACATCGCGGCGGCCAGATCGGTCCAGAACGCATGGCGCTCGACCTCTTCCTGCTTCTCCCGCAGCAGGCGCTTGAGGGTCATGTCGGAGAGCAGCAGCATGGCGCCCATGGCGGCGCCGCCGGCGCCGATGCGGTGGACATCGGCCCGGATCGTCCGCCGGCTGGCGGGATCGGTCCAGACGGCGGGCGAAGGGTCGCCGCCGTCGCGGATCGTGCGCAGCACCACGTCGGCGATGCGGCTTCCCACCCGTTCCACGGGCTGGTTGACCGCCTCGGCGGCGGTGACGCCCAGCAGGCGTTCCGCCGCGCCGTTGAACCAGCGCACCACGCCCTCCTGCGAGACGGCCAGAATGCCGACGGGGATCGTTTCCAGGAGGTTTTCCGCCAGCCTCTTCTGCACGGCCAGTTCTTCCACCAGCAACGCGTTCTCCAGCAGCGTGGCGACCTGTTCGCCGATGGCGGTGAGGTCGGAATAGTCGCGCGGCGCGAAGGGGATGCCGGTGGCGCGGTGCCCGATGAGGATCCAGCCGAGCAGGCCCCGCTTGCCGAGCAGGGGAACGATCATCTCGACCCCCGCCTCGTCCAGCACGCGCTGCAGCAGGCGGCGGTCGCGGAGCTCCCCGATGCGTCCCAGATGGGCGCGGCAGACGAGGTGCGCGTGGCGTTCGAGCCAGCGCACGAACGGATCGGGCGGAGCGAAGGCGAGCGAGCCGGTGGCCTCCAGGCAGCGCAGTCCCGCCCAGAGCCGGTAGCGCGCCTCGCCGTGGAGGCGGGCGAACACGCCCACCCGCGCGATGCGGCCGGCGGCGGCAACGCCTTCGACCAACTGGTCGAGAAGGTTCCGGATGTCATGAAAATGGCGCGCGGCGCGCCACAGCTCGTGCAGGGGCGCCAGATTCAGCGCCGGCTCGTCCGGCGCCGCCGGCGGCGGTTCCGCCGCGCGCGCGTCGGACGCCTGCCGCAACAGGCCCAGCTCCTCGTGGGCCTGGTGCAGCAGCATGGCCTGGCGCAGCGTCCGGCGCAGATTCGCCGGCGCCGCATCCACCGCCTCCACCGCGAACACGCCCGCATGGCAGCAGGCCAGAAACGGCTCGGAATCGGGGACACCGAGGGCGACCACGCCGCTGCGGACCTCCGGGGGTGTTTCCGCCAAAGCCTCTTCCGCCTCGGCATGGCGCAGATCGAGGAGCCGCACCGCCCCCCCGTTGCGCTCGTGCGCCCATTCCGACCGGCTGGTGGTGGCGCGAAGCTCCGCCATGCCGCCGACGGCCCGGAGCCACCGCTGCGTCAGTTCCGTGTCGCACGTCAACAGCAGGCATTCGGTGGCGGGGTGTGTCATACCGCTCCTTTCGTTGTCGACGCATCGGCTTCGCCTGCGGGGGGCAGGAGCGGCAGCCACACGCGGAAGCAGGTGCCCGCTCCCGGCTCGCTCTCGACGTCGATCAGGCCCCGGTGTTCGGTGATGATGCCGTGGGCCACCGAAAGCCCCAGCCCGGTGCCGTTGGCCTTCGTTGTGTAGAAGGGGTCGAAGACCCGCCGCCGGTCGTCGGCCGCGATGCCGCAGCCCGTGTCCCGCACACGCACCTCGACCCACGCGTCCGCCGCGGCCGCGGCCGGTCCCGGAAGTTGTTCGGGCCGGCCGACGGTGTGCGTCGACACCGTCAGGGTGCCGCCTTCCTGCATCGCGTCCATGCCGTTCAGGAACAGGTTCAGGAACACCTGGCTGAGGAGCGCCTGGTCGCCGAGCAGGCGGTCGCTGTCCGCCTCGTAGCTCCGCGCAAACGCCAGATGGCGCGTCTTGAGCTGCTGGGCGACCAACTGCCAGGCGGCGTCGAGGGCCGCGTGCAGCGCCAGGGGGACGAGGGTGGGTTTCACCGGACGGGAGAAGCCGAGCAGCTGTGTGACGATCGCGTTGATCCGTTCAACCTCCTTGCCCAGCAGCGGGACAAACGTCTCGCGGAAATCGGGATCGTCGTAATGGCTGGGCAGCAGCTGGACGAACGTCTTGAGGCAGACCAGCGGATTCTTGATCTCGTGGGCCATCCCCGCGGCCAGGGTGCCGATGCTCGCCAGCCGGTCGCTGCGCCGGATCTGTTCCTCCAGTTTGCGCACGGCCGAGGTGTCCTGCGCCACCAGCAGCGCGCCCGAGGCGGCGCTGTCCGCCCCGCCGAACGCGGCCGTGGCGAAGCGGAGCGACTGCTCGTCGGCGGCCTGCGGCCGCAGCACCAGGTCGCGGTCGCGCATGCCGCGGCCGGAGGCGAGGGTGGCGCGCAGCGCTTCCCCCATCGGCGCGGGGAGCGCGGCGCCGGCCGGCCGGCCGAGGGCCGCGTCGGCGCCGGCCAGGCGCAGGATGCGCTGGGCTTCGCGGTTGCACACCGTCACGCGCCCCTCCCGGTCGGTGGCGACGACGCCGGTGACGAGGTTGTCGAGCAGTACCTCGTTGTAGATCCGCGCCTCCTGCAGCCGCGTGTAGAGCGTGGCGTTTTCGATGGCGATGCCCAACTGGTCGCCGAGGAACGTCAAGGCGTCCTCTTCGCGCTTGCCGAAGAAGCGGCCGTTCTGGCGGCGGCCGAGGAGCAGAAACCCGGCGAGTCCGTTCTTGGACTTCAAGGCGACGGCGGCCTCGGCGCCCAGGCGGGCGAGGGCGCGCTCGGCCTGCACCTGCAACGGCGTGCCGCGGGAGCGCCGCAGCACATCGCGCAGCAGCGGGTAGCGCCCGGCCTGGAGCGCGCGCGGCAGGGGGTCGGCCCCGTCGATCTCCCCGTCTGCTTCCGCATCCTTGCCCGCGTCGGCGGCGTCCAGCCGCGTGTGCAGCACGAAGCGCGCGTCGGCGCGCAGGTAGACGCGCACCCGGGTGAGCCCGAGCGCGTCCTGCAGCAGACGGCCGAAATCAGTGAACAGCGTGTCGACCGTGGCGATCGACCGCGCCAGGTCGCCGCCTTGGTGCAGGAGGCGCGAGAGGGTGTCGTGGCTGTCGCTGAACAGGCGGTCGGCCCTGCGGCGGAGGAGATCGCGCGCGGGCGCGAGGACGAGCGCGACCACGATGGCGGCGACCACGTGCGCCACGGTCGTTTGCAGGTCGGTGGAGGGCGCCGGCAGGCTGCGGACGAGGCGCAGCACCAGGAGGTACAGCCCCGCCAGGAATCCGGCCAGCAGCACAAAGGTGATGACGCGCCGCAGGAACTCGCCGGCCCCCATGATGTGGCGCGTGGCGATCCCGTAGGCGATGGTGCCGTGCCAGATCACCACCGTGATCGGCGTGAACTGCGCGCTCTGCGCGGATCCGGTCGCGAGCGGGATCACCAGGACGAGCAGCACGCCGGGGACGAGGCCGAACAACGATCCGATCGACATGACTTGCAGCTCGCGGCGGCACACCCCCTCGGCCCGCATCATGCTGCGGAAGAAACACCACACCGCGGCCGCCACGCTGACCAGCCAGAACCCGACGAAGAAGACGAATCCCGGTCCGTACTCCGGTTCTGCGATTACATCGCGGCCGGCCGCCAGGCGCGCGCCGGTGAGAAAGAAGCGGGTCTGGCACAGGACGGCGGTGGCGACGGCCGCCGCCACCCACGGCCACGAACGGCGCAGGAGGCGTGGCACCGGCTCCCCCGGCTGCGCCACCGCGGCGCGCAACAGGTGGAAGAGCACGGGGATGAACACGCTCGCGGCGCAGGACTGGCGGATCCAGAACGCCAGCCACGCCTCGCTTGCCGCCGTCGACCCGAAATACTGGCAGCCCAGCCACAGCGCGATAATCAGCGAGAGGATGGCGAAGACGCGGTTGGCCGAGCGGCGCACATGGGTGAAGATCACGACGGCACCCAGCAGCAGGTTGGCCGCGATGACGATCGGCAGCGAGAGGATGAAGAGGTTGGTCATGACGGGGGTCTGCGGACGACGAGCGTGGTGTTGCCGCCGCCCATGCCGTGCACGTTGATGAGCGCGTGCTCAAGCCGCGTCCGCCGCGCCTGCGGCACGTAGTCGAGGTCGCACGCCGGATCGGGCGTTGCGTAGTTGGCCGTCGGCGGGACCAGATCGTCGCGCATCGCCAGCGCGCATGCGATCAGTTCCATGGGGCCGGCGGCGGCAAGCGGGTTGCCGGTGACCCCTTTGATGGAGGATACCGGGATGCGGTAGGCGTGGCGGCCGAGCGCCTTGCGGATCATGGCCGTCTCCACGCGGTCGATCACCAGATCGCTCGGACCGTGCGCGCAGACGTAGTCGACCGCCCCCCCGCTGAGCCGCGCGTTGGCCAGGGCCAGGGTCATGCAGACGCCCAGGCCGTCGGCGGCCGGCATGCCGAAGGTGTCGGCATGCGAGGCGCCGCCGCAGATCTCCAGCCAGATGTGCGCGCCGCGTCCGCGCGCGTGGGCCAGGCTCTCCAGCACCACTACTCCCGCGCCTTCGCCCAGGACGCCGCCGTCGCGGTCGCGGTCGAAGGGGCGGCTGGCGTGCTGCGGGTCGTCGTTGCGTCCCGAAAGCAACCGGCCGGCGCTGAAGGCAGCGCAGGTGGAGGAGGTGATCGGCGCGTCGGCGCCGCCGGCGAGGGCGATGTCGGCCCTTCCCGCGCGGATCGCGGCCGCCGCCGCCAGCACGGCGTCGGCCCCCGCCTTGCACGCCGTCGCCACCGTCTGAAAGGACACCCGTGCGCCCAGGTATTCGGCCAGCGTGGCGGAGACGGCGTGCGGCTGCGAAGCCCAGACCAGCCATGGCCGCAACCGGCTCTCCTCCTTTTGATGCACGCCGTGCGCGGCCGTTTCGACCACCTCGATGGCGCTGGTGCTGACGCCGATGGAGACGAGGATGGGGCGGGCGGCAGCCGCGATCATGCCTGCCAACGCCGCGTCGGCCACCGCCATGTCCAGGGCGGCCAAGGCGAATTGCGTGTGCCGCGCCATCCGTTTCCACTTGACCTGCGCCGGCAGATGGCGCGCCGGATCGAACCCCCTGACTTCGGCCGCGATGCGGTTGGGCAGCCTGGAGGCATCGAACAAGGTGATCGGTCCAACCCCCGAACGCCCCTCGATGACCGTCCGCCAATACTCCGACAGGCCGATGCCATTGGCAGCGACGGCTCCGAGTCCGGTGACCACCGGGCGTCGATCATCTCGGCATAGGGCAGTAATCATATGTGGAAGGTCAGACTGGCAACATGATAAAAAATCTAGTTTGTCACTGGGCCGCACACGTGTCCAGCCCAATTTTGTACGCGATAGCCACATATCTGCAAGGACAGGGGAGGCGTACAGTTTTGAACAGGCGGCCGCATATGCCTCGCTTGCCGGACAGGTTGCTGTTTTCTTTTTTTAAGGTGATCGAGGATCCTGCAAAACCCCTGGCGGCAGGGACAGTTCTTGAAGCCGTCCGCGGACGTTGCGGAGATACGGTCCCACCCGGGGGCGCGCTTGGAAGGTTTTTTGCATGGCATCGTTGGAGTCAACGCACTCGGCCTGACGGACCATGGCACGGATGGTGCATATTGGACAGTCCATGGGCAAGACTGTTCAGAAATGAACACCTGAAACAAAGGGGACCTGTTCGATGAAGCGACTGAATTCTTCTGGCAAGACCGCCGCACTCGCCTCCCTCGGCCTGTTCGTGGCGTGGTCCGCATTGGCGGACGGCTTCCGCAATCCCCCCGACACGGCGGCCGCGCTGGGCAAATCGGGGAAACAGATCGTCTGGGCGGACGACGCCTCGGCAATCTTCTACAACCCCGCCAACCTGGGCGACGTCGGCGCCCGCCAGGTCCAGGTCTCGGCGCTGCTCGGCTACAGCCGCGCCGAATATCGCGGCCCGCTCGGCCGGACCGAGACGACAGCGCCCTGGAGCCTGCTCCCCGCCTTCGCCCTCGCCTGGCCACTGCAGGGGACGGATCTGACGGCCGCGTTCGGCATGCACGTCCCCTACGGCCGCCAGACGCGGTGGGACGCCGACGGGCCGTTCCGCCACGCGGTGCCCGTAGTCAGCAAGATGTCGGTCATGGATTTCACTCCCGCGCTGGCGTGGCGCGTGTCGGAATCGGTTTCGCTCGGCGCCGGGCTCGACCTCTACTACGGGCGCCTGCGGTTCCGTCAACTGCTGCCGTTTCCCGCGCCTTTCCCCGAGGGGAGCATCGACGCCGAAGCGGACGGCTTTGCCACGGGCGGCAACGCGGGCATCAGCTGGCGGCTCACGCCGCAGCAGCGTCTCGCCCTGACCGTCCGCACGCCGTTCGACCTGGAGTTCAGCGGCGACCTGCGGACCGAGGACATCCCCGCCTTCCTGCCGTCGGCCGCCGAGAGCGACGTCGAGACCACCTTCAAGTTCCCGACCATCGTGGCGCTCGGCTACGGCGTGCAGCTCGCGGAGACGGTCCGCGTCGAGGCGAATGTGGAGTGGCTCCAGTTCTCGCGCTTCAAGAACATGGCGATCAACGCGGGCGGCAACGCCCCGCTGGCCGGTGCGCTGGGTCTCGCCAACACCCCGCAGAACTGGGACGACACCTGGACGTTCGGCATCGGCGGCGACTGGCGCTTCGCGTCCGACTGGACGCTGCGCGCCGGCTACCTCTATCTGCAGAGCCCGATGCCCGACAACACCTTCTCGCCGATGGCGCTCGATTCCGACCAGTCCGTGGTCAGCGTGGGCCTCGGCTACAGGACCGGGCGGCACGCCGTCGACCTCGCCTACGCCCTCGGCATTTTCAAGACGCGCCGCATCGGCAACAACCAGAACCCGCTCTACCGGCGCGGCGAGTACGATTTCGACGGCCATCTTGCCGCGGTCACCTATACCTATGCCTTCTAGCCCAAGAGGAGAAGTGATCAGTGTCCCGATCATTGCAGATGATTGGGAACTCGGAGCGAAAGGAGTGCGTATGACGACCAGCGACCAGGCGACGCCGCCCGAAGCGCGTCCGACCATCCTGGTGATCGACGACGAACGCGGTCCGCGCGAGAGCCTGCGCTTTCTGCTCAAGGACGACTACCGCGTCCTCTGCGCCGACACGGTTGCGCGCGGTTTGGAACTGCTGCGCGAAAACCCGCCGGACACGGTGATCATGGACATCCGCATGCCCGGCCTGAACGGCATCGACGGGCTGCGCAAGATCCGCGAGCGCGATACCGATCTGGCCGTGATCATGCTGACCGGTTTCGCCGCCGTCGGCACAGCGCAGGAGGCGATCCGCAGCGACGCGAACGATTACGTCGAAAAGCCGTTCGACGCCGCGGAGATGCGGCGCGTCGTCCGGCATCACGTGGAGCAAACCCGCCTGCGGCGCAAGCGCGCCAAGCTGTTGAGCGGGGCGGAGGCCCTGGAGCGGTGCATCGGCGAACTGCAGGAAAAAGAGCGGCTGGCCGAACTGGGCCAGGTCTCCGCGGAATTTGTCCACGACCTGCGCAACACGCTCATGGTCACCAGCGGCTACTCGAGTCTGTTGCGGCTGGAGATGGAGGAGGCGCAGCGGCACCAGGCGGACGCCCCCGCGGAAGTCGGTCAGTACCTCGACACTCTAGAGACGTCGATGCGGCAATGCGTGGAGATGCTGGACGCCTGGCAACGCCTGATCCGGAAAGGTTCCCAGCCGCAAACCCGCTTCCACGTTCACGCACTCGTCCACGACTGCGTGAAAACCTGCCGGCCCGAGGCAGAGGCGATGCACGCGCATGTGGCCTGCGAAACCCCCGGCGACGACGTCGACCTGATCGGCGACCGCGTGCAGATCTTGCGGGCGCTGACGAACCTCGTCCACAACGCGGTCCACGCGCTGCCGCCTGAAAACGGGCTGGTCGGCGTCCGCGCGGAAGTTCGCGGCGCGTCGGTTCGCCTGAGCGTGACGGACAACGGGTGCGGCATCCCGCCCGAGAACCTGCAGCGCATCTTTTCCCCCGATTTCTCGACCCGCCGCGCCGCCGGCGGCACGGGGCTGGGGCTCTTCATCGCGCAGAAGATCGTCCAGGCGCACGGTGGCGAGATCACCGTCGAAAGTGCCGTTGGCCGGGGGACGACGTTTTCCATTCTCCTGACGCGCGCCGCGCCGCTCACCGGCGGCGCCGTCGTCTGAGGGACAGGGGGAAGAACGCCCCCACCTCTTCGGCGTAGCGCTGGTAGGCCGCGCCGAACAGGTCATGCAGAAACCGCTCTTCGTAGGCGGCGCGGATGACTTCCAGGGGCATGAAGAGCAGCGCGCCGCACAGCAGCGCGCCCCAGGCGCCCAGGGCCAGCGGCAGTCCGGCGACCTCCAGGCAGGCCCCGAGATAGAGCGGGTGGCGCATCAGCCGGTAGGGTCCCTCGCGCACCAGGTGGCGTTCGCCGGCGGTGTCCGAGACGTCCACATGCCACTGGTGGCGCAGCGTGTGGAACGCCCAGTAGCGCAACGCGACCCCCGCTGCGTAGACCGCCGCACCGGCGGCGCAGAGCCCCGCGTGCGGGAGGCGCTGCCGCAGCAGAAACTCGGCGGCCGCCCAGCCCAGCGTCAGCGCGTAGGCGTAGGCCACGGCGATCGCCGTCCAATCCCGCCCCGCGCCGCCGCAGGCGCGGCCCAGTCCCTGCCGCAGATACATCGCCCACATCCGCTCCATGCAGGCGGCGACAAAGAGGACCACGCCCGCCGTCTTGCCGGCGAACGGCGGCACGAACGGATAGAGCGCCAGCGGCAGCAGCACGACCAGAACGGCCGCCACGGCCACGCTGTGGAACAGGATAATGGAGAACCACGACGGCCGGGCCGCCCCGGGTGTCGCGTCTGGATTGTCCGTGTTTGGCATGGTGCCTCTCGCGCACCGGGGACAACAGTCCCGGGATTGCTTTACAGGAGCGTCGGCCTTGCGGCGTTCGGCTGCCAGACAAGATGGACCGGCGCCGATCCTTCGGGATCGGCTTGCGACGCCCATCCGCGAACCCCGAGGAGGGTCAGGCGCCCCGGTCTTTTCCCGTCGCCTTCCTGGACCGCGGCATCCGCCTCCACCGTCTGCTGCAGTCTTCCAATCTCCAGGGGCGCTCCGGCCGACCAGAGGACCGAACCGCTGGGCCCGTCCACCGCAGTACCGCCGCTTCGCTCCCGCATGGCGGTCCGGGCCACATCGTCGGGATCCGGCCCCATCACGGTGATCAGTTCCCAGTGCATAACGGGACCTGGCGGGCGTAACGTCAGCTCCTGGTAATCGGGCGGTTGTCTGCGGTTGGCGTACATCTCCGGCTGCCAATCGCGCGTTTTGTAGTCGTTCAGCCCATAGCCGTAGGGCGGGACCCATTCGACGGGAGACACCGCGTGGGTGAGCGCCGCCGACGCCCCCGGGCAGAAGGCGCGCACCGCGAGCCGGATCCCTTCGCGTTCGCCCACAAACGAACCGGCGCCCGTCTTCCGCCAGGCGCCGGTGGTGTGAAGATGCCAGGCCGGCAGATGCGGACGGGTCATCTCCACCAGATCGTGCATGATCAGAAGCGCCGGTCCATGGAAGAAGACCCAGCGCCGGAAGAGGCGCCGGATATCGCAGGTGTCCGTGTAGGCGGCGCTGCTGTCGGCGTGGCAGTAGGTGAAGGCCGGCGTGGCGACGGCCTGCTCAATGCGCGACACCTGTTCGAGCGGAATCCGGCCGCCGAGATACCGCGTGTCGAGTCGGTGCCCGGCGCCGTCGATGCTGACGACGTTCGCGTGGTGCGTCTCCTTGCGGTACGAGCCGATTTGGAGCGGGACCGCCTCCTGTCCGCGGAGGGTCCACGAGAAACTGCCCGAATGGGACACGGCGTACCAACTCTGCGTGTTCCACGTGTGCTGGCGGTGCTGGCGCGGCGTGAGCGGGGTGCCGCAGCGGAACGTGAAGCCGACGTCGCCGGCCGCATCGCGGCAGGCCACGACGCCGCCTTCGGAGACGGCCGCCTTGGGCCGCCGCGTCGGGCGGGAGGGCCGGATGGCGGGATTGTAGGCGAGGACCGTCAGCGGATCGAGGCCGGCGTCCGCGAGCGGCTTTGCCTCCGGAAACAGGCGCGCGCAGACCAAGGCGTCCGCCTGGGCGCCGCCGTCGCGGCCGCGGTCCGCCAGGTAGAACAGCAGCAACGGCAGCTTGTCGCCGTGCGGCTTGACGAAGCGGAGGATGTTCTTTGAAAACCCCCGTAGAAAGGGAAAGGAACCGCTCAGCCGGCGCCCCATGGCGCGCTCCAGCAGCAGGGCGGAGAGGATCAGCCACTGGACGTTGAAGACGAACCATTCGCTGATGCCGTCTGCGGGCGCGTGGATCAGGGCCTCGTGAATGTTGCCGTGCATCCATTCGAGCCAGCGCCCGGCCCGCGGCTCGTCGTCCAGCAGGGCCAGCGCGGCGCAGCCGAACCCGAACCACAACCCCTGCCCGTGCGCCTCCGGGGCCCGGGTGAACCAGTAGCCGTACTGCAGGTGCGTGATCTTGTCGACGTAGGCGGCAAAGTAGGTCAGGCGGGAGCGGATCGTTTCCCGCTGGACATCGGTCAGCCTGTCGTGCAGCCAGTCATAGACGACCGCGGTCTCGAACAGCCGCATGCCGGCGTCGCGGTCGCTGTTCCACCCCATGATCTCCTTGACGTCGTGATAGCCCCAGTAGGGCAGCTCGCAGATCTGCATGGTGCGCGTGATCGCCTCATCGATCCACTTCTGGTTGCCTGTGAGCAGGCCCGCCAGTGCGGCTGTCGCCGTGCGGTGCACGTAGGTGCCGTCCCGCCCGGCATCGAGCTGGGCGCAGAGGTTGTCGATCAACGCCTGTTGCACCGGATCGCGTTCGGTCATCAGCTGCTGGAAGAGCTGGGCATCGGCAAAGAGGCGCGGGCGCCGCAGACCAGTCGCCTTCCGTATCGGCGTGACTGGCAGCCGGTAACGGTGATCGTTGTGGATCGTCAGCCTCGCGACGTCGCACCAGCGCAGGCGGTTCTCGTCGCCCGGGATCTCCAGCGTGATCACCTGTTCGTCCGCGGACTCGATCTCCACTCCCCAGGCGGCCCGGATGCGGCGGTCGCGCATGTCGTCGGGAGACGGCACTTCGCACCAGGCCAGACCGCAGTCGCGCGCGCCGGCGTGCACGCGGAACACCGGCACCTGCATCTTGTACTGCGTGTGGTCGAAGTCGAACGGGCCGCTCGGCACGGTCGTCAGCGACGGCCACTGCTTCAGGTCCAGCATCATGGTTTCGGAGGGGAAGGTGCCGGGACGCGTCTCCAGCTCCATGAGGTAGAGACCGGGCTTGAGCTGGGTTCGGAGCCACAGCGTCTTCGCATCCCGCAATCCGGCCTGCGCCCGCCCCATCAGGTCGTGAAAGACCCGCGTCGGGCAGGACGAGGGGACCAATTCCACGAGTGCATCGTATGGCTGAATCATTTGCGGTTTTCCCGGTTTGCGCGGTTTGCCTTTTCCATCCGCTGCATGTAGTCGTCCAGCAGTTCGAGTCCGAACTCACGCGCGATGTCCATGGCGCTGCGCTTGTCCGTCAGGCTGTAGATCAGCGCCGGCCCGATGTTCGCGGGGATGTCGACGCGCACTTCGTCGCGGTATTTCCTCTCGATGTCGGGGAACTTGTCGCGGTTGAAGTCGAGATGCACCATGACCCGGTCGAGGTTGATGCGCGCGCGCGGATGGGACGTGTAGCAGTCGGAGAGCGCGAGCGGGCGTCCGAAGGGATCCAGGATGCCGCCGCCGTGGAAATAGAGGGACGAGACGAAGAAGGCACGGCACTGGTAGGCCCAGAGCCCCTGCATGAGGCCGCCGTGGAACATCGAGGAGAAGCAGATGATGTCGGGCTTGAGGGCGGCGTATTCACGGCGCAGCGGCTCGAAGTTGAGGTCGAAGCAGACCGCGCCGCCCAGCCGGCCGATGGCGCTGTCGACCACGACGGCGCCCTTGCCGGAGGAGAGCCCCTGGTCGATTTCGCCCTGCGTGAGGTTCGTCTTGTGGTAGGCGCCGAGGATCCCGCCGGGCGCGACGAACGCGATCGAGTTGTACACCCTGCCCGCTTCGCGGAGCTTCACCGAGCCGGCGATGTGGCAGTTCTCCCGCGCCGCGTAATCGAGGTACAGCGAGAGAAACCGTCCCGGCTTGCTGACTTCTTCCGCGTCTTGCATTTCCTGGCCGAGCGCCTCGACGCCCTCGCACAGGACAAGGAGGTCCAGGCCGTACCCCTTCAGCGAGCGGAGCGCCTCGCGGGTGTGGTGGTAGGCCGCCTTTTTCGCCTGCGCTTTTCCCCTGGCGTCGTTCGCGGTGAAGAGAACCGAGGCCACATGGACATGCTTCGCCATCCCGAACCTCCTTTTTTTCACGAAGGAAACGGCGGTAGTTTGACACGCCCGGGTTGGGGAAGCAAGGCGAAACGGAGGGATCGGCAAGAGACCCCAGCAGTTCCAATACTGGCGCGACAGGTTCTTTGGGGTCGGGGGGCGCTTCCGGGTTTGTGGGGGGATTTTTCGGCAAGACTCTTGAGATGA
>CAYVKQ010000026.1:0-18060 GCA_964451945.1 uncultured Lentisphaerales bacterium | reverse complement strand
GCAGGAGGTCGGCCCCGGAGGCGTAGGCTTCGGGCTGGGCGAAAACCGGATCGGCGAGGTGTTCGGCGAGCCAGTTCGCCACCACCATTTTCTTGAACAGCCCGCCCAGGATCAGGATCGCGGCGCGTCCGGTGTCGATCCGCGCCTCGCGTCCGGGGAACACGTCCATCTGCGGCAACAGATCGCGGGCGCGGACGATCGGACCGGCGACGAGTTGCGGAAAGAACGCGAGGTAGTTGGCGAAATCGAGAGTTGACCGGGCGACCGCCGTCTTGCGCCAGTAGACGTCGACCACGTAGCTGAGCGCCTGGAAGGTGTAGAACGAGATGCCAACGGGCAGCACGATCCGGTCGACGAAGGGCAGCACGCTCTCCTGAAACGCGATCAACTGTTCCGTGGCCCCCGCCCAGCGGAAGAGCGGCACCGCCAGCGGCGTGAGCACCTGCTTCAGGAAAAAGCCGGTGTATTTAAAGAAAGCGAGCAGCCCCAGGTTGAACACCACGGCGGCGATCATCGCGCGGCGGCGTTTCTTCCCGTCCCGCGCGGCGTCGATCACCACGGCCAAGCCGTGGTTGAGGCAGGCCGAGGCGAGCAGCATCAGGGCGAACTCCCAGCGCCAGTAGCCGTAGAACACGAGGCTCGCCGCCAACAGCCAGACCTTGCGCGTCCGGGGACGGTTGAGCAGTGCCCAATGGCCGACGAACACGATGAGGAAGAAAATGGCGAACACGGTGGTTGGAAAGAGCATGGAACCTCGGTATTCCGGTACTGATTTCGATGACCACGACCCCGACTACGGTTTGCCCGGTGCCGCGGGCGCCTGCGAGGCACCGGCTTCCGCCTTCTCCGCTGCGGGCGCCGCCGCTCCGACCGCCGCCTTGGCGGCGTCCGGAGCCCCCTTTCCCGCGGCGCTCGCCGGAGCCGCCGCCTCAGGAACCTCGGCGGCCGGTTGCACCGCCGCGGCCGGTCCGCCTGCCGCTTCCGCGCCTGCCGCGCCGGGCGCTTCGGCCTCCGGCGCGGAACCGGGCGACGCACTGGGCAGTTCGATCCGCTTGGGCAGCGGCGGTTCGGAAGGTCCGACCTCGTCCTCCTCGATCACCGCCTGCCACGCCGCCTGCAGCATGCGGCGCTGTTCCTCGGGCGTCTGCACCGTCTGCAGGATCTCCTGCATCGCCGCCTGCAGCGCCTTCTTGAGCGACTCGGCCTGCGGCGTCATCGGCTTGCCGGCCTCGGGCAGCGCGCCTTCGCCGACCGTCTTCACCCGTTCGCGCGTCTCTTCGATCGTCGTGCGCAGCGCCTCCTTCAGCGCCGCCGGCTGCGCCGATTCGCGGGCGCCCTGCCGGATCCGCTCCTGGGCCTCCTCGAACGCCGCCTGCAGCGCGGCGCGCTGGGCCTCCTCCATCGCCTGCCGCTCGGCCTCGGCCAGCGCGGCGCGCTGCTGCGAGCGCTCGGCGTCGTTCAGCAGGGCGCGCAACGCCTCGGCCAGCGTCTCCTCCTGCAGCGCCTTGCGCGCGGCGGCGACCGTCTCGGCGACATCGGTGCCGATGATCGTGTGCGGCACGACATAGAGCTGCAGTTCGGACCCGACGACATCGATGCCGTTGGTCACGGTCATCCAATCCTGGTAGGGCTGCGCGCGGATCGACCACGAGGAGGCGAGCGGCGGCAGGAGCAGGCTGCCGCGCGGAATCTCCTGGACATGCGAAGGAGACAGGCGCCGCAGCCGCCGGCGCTCGCCGTCCCGCGCCAGTTTCGCCTCCGGCGTGTCCGGCACCGGCCAGAAGGTGCGTTCGTTGCGGATCACGATCAGATCGGCCGACGTACGCTCCATCTGGCGCTCCAGCGCCTTGAACCACGCCTCGTCGGGCAGGATGCGGATGCGCAGGACGAGGCCGTCGAGGCGGTGCAGGTTGATCAGGTTGACGATCTTTTCGGGGTCGATGTCGGAGTAATAGGCCATGTCCAGCACCGGCATCAGGCGCAGGCGGTGGTAGGTGGCGAACATCCGCACCAGGGAGAAGGCCGTCTGCGGGTCCTCGGAGACCGAGCCGTCGGGATTCTGCACAAAGGCGACGGGGGCGAGCGCCGAGATGTGCCGCACCCGGGGCCGCACCCAGTCCAGCGCCTGGTTCATCCCGGCGTCGTTCAACAGCGGCAGCATCACCATCACCGGGGCCAGGGGACCGCAGTGGATGGAGGAGAGACGCGCGCGCGCGATCCCGTAGTCGGGCGAGAAGGGGGCGATGCTCCACCAGCCGTAGGCGACGTCGGGCGAAACCACCAGGGGCGTCATGAAGGCGGGCCGGCCGTTGATGTAGCCCATGGCGCCGTCGCCGCGCACGTCCAGCCGCAGCGTGACCATCCCCGGCGGCCGCATCCACGGGCGGTTTTCAAAACTGAGCAAGTTCCCGTTCAGCCAGCTCTGGATGTGGATGAACCCCTCGTTGTCGAAGCCGAACCGCACCATCGAGCGGCTGCTGCGCCGCGCATAGATCCAGAAATAGCCGATCGACTCGTCCAGTTCGACCTCGAGGAATCCGTCGCGGACCAGCTCCGACTTCTTCAGCCGCAGAAACGCCTCGGACAGATCGGAGGAGGCCTTCAATTCGTAGCGTCCCTGGTCCATCGGACGCAACCCTCCCAGATAGAACCAGTTGTCCGACAGTTTACCGGTGGAGAAATCCTCGACCACGCTGTTGGTGATCGGCAGGAAGCCCTCGTAGAGGTCGCGCGTCAGCTTGTTGGGGGAGGTCCAGGCGGTCTGGCGGATGAAATCGAAGAAGAGGCTCGACTCGGGAATCGTGAGCAGCTCGACGGCGGCGAGTTCCTTGCCGAAACCGAAGTGCTTGGACTCGTTGGCCTCGCACATGGCGAGCAGCTCCTGCATGTTGGCATAGCGCTCCTCCGGATGGTCCAGCAAGGTCTGCAGGAAGAGCCGGGCCTCGATCTCGTCGGGGAACCGCTTGACCAAATCGCGCATCAGCTGGCGGGCGTTGCTCCGCTGCCCGTTGCGGTTGAGCCAGTTCGCCTGCGCCACGATGATGGTGGGGGAATCGGGGAAGGTCCGCGAGTAGACGTTCAGCGCTTCGACCGACTCGTCCAGCCGCTGCATGGTTTCGAGCAGCCGCGAGCGCCGCATGGCCAGATTCATGTTGCCCGGGTCGAGCTCGAGGCTGCGCGTGTAGAACTCCAGCGCCTTCTCGTGCGCGTTCAACCGCAGATGGACGTCGCCGATCAGTCCCGCCGCCTCGCCGCTGTGCGGGTCGCGCTCCAGCCACTCGCTCCAGGCGGCGATCGCCCCCTTGTAGTCGCTGGCGGCAAAGGCATCGAATCCCTTCTGGCGCAAGTCGGCATTGACCGCTTCGGGCGAGACATCCTCGTATTCCGAGGAAAGATTGGTGATCTGGTAATAGAGCGCCAGCGTCTCCTCGCCCGCCGGCGGCGACACGGAGTCCAGCCCCACGACGCGTTCGGGGGCGAGCCCGAACGGCGGGCTCTTGAAATCGCCGACCAGCATCGCGTCCGGGAACAGCTTGAAGATGTTTCCGGCAGACGGAAGCGGTTCGATCGCCTGCGGCAGCCGCAGCGCCAGCCGGTATCCGCCCTGGTTCAGCCCCTCCTGCAGGCGCAGGAGCCAGGCGACCAGCGCGTTGACCTCCTCGGTCTTCACCGCCGACGCGTCGATGTAGACGCCCGCCACGCCCTTCAGCCCGGCGAGGTCCTCGAGAAGATCGTCGGTCCCCACCCGCATCAGCGCCGGCGACTGCCGGATCTGGATGTACGGGAAGATCTGCACCTCGTTGGTGCGGGCCAGGAGATCGAGCGCCGGCTGGTCCCAGGTGGGAAACTTCTGCGGGGCGCTCTCGAACACATCGACCCAGGGGGGGGAGAGCACCGAGAAGCGGTAGCTGTTCATGTGCAGCCAGTCGGTCAGGTAGCCGATGTCCCGCGCCGTGTGCGGCGTCCAGGTGACGACCGCCTCGCGGCGCTGCAGGATGCGCGCGTCGAGGACGTGCGCGGCGGCGACGCCGGGGACGCTGTCCCAGACGCCCATCCCCAGCAGGCCGGGGCGGGGCGATTCGCGCAGCAGCACGCGCCCGCCGAAAAGGGTCTTGCCGTTGAGGCGGACATAGAGAAGCCTCCCCTTGAGCGTGATCAGGACCTCGTGGTTGCTGCCGCGCGTCACCTCGGTGTCTTCGGCGGCCAGGCTCACTTCGTCCAGATCGGGCAGCTTCTGGCGGACGCCCACCCGGCCCGTCTCCTCGAACAGGACATAGAGGTGCTCGTGGCCGGGAACCGCGCGCAGGTAGACGCCGAAACGGCCGTGCTGCAGATGGAAGCGGACCGCCAGATGGCCGTCCATGAAGGTGTCGCTGCCCGCGAGCCAGACGCGCGCGCCGGTGGTGGCCGTCCGTTTCCGCTTCTCCCGGACCTCCTCCAGCAGCGGGTCCTGGGGCGGCACCGCCTGCAGGCTGAACCCGTTGTCGCTGAGGTCGGACCTGCCCCATTCGCAAATCACCGACTCGTTTTGGAAGACGTGCATCCGCGTGTCCTTGGCCATCTCCATCGGCCAGAACGCCTCCAGCCGGTTGGCCAGCTCCTCGGCCGTCCAGGCGGGATCGACCAGCAGCCGGTTCAGCCGGCGGCGGTCGGTCAGGCGTGTGTTGAGGGCCAGCGAACCAAGGGTGAATCCCAGCGCGTATTTCTGCCCCACCTGGTGCAGGTTGCTCAAGCGGACGAATTTGGCGCGTTCGTCGTACTGGCCGTAGTCGCCATAGGGGAAGAAGAACGCCAGCGGCTGTTGCTGGGTCTCGCGCTCGTACTCCGCCAGCAGGTCCTCGTGATCCGCGCGGATCCGCGCGCGGAACTCCTCGGGATACTCGTGGCGGTCGGCTTCGGCCAGCCATTTCGGCGTGGAGAAGAAGGGACCGCTGCTGCCGTCGGAAAAGGCGGGGACGAAGTGGAAGCCGTGCTGCGATTCGGCCGCCAGCTCCCAGGGGCCCATGGTCAGCATGTCGCGCAGGTACGGCCAGCGCAGCGCCTGGGCGTCACGTGCGTGCATCGGTGAGGTGCAGACCCCCATCACCGCCCGCCAGTGATAGGCGCGCAGCAGGTGGCGCACTTCGAAATAAGAGGTTTTCCGCGACTGTTCGAAGGTCGTCAGGATCGCCTTGCGCGGCAGCAGTTTCCCCTTTTCGTAGAATGCCAGCACATCCTCCAGGCCGATCGGCGTATAGCCGCGCTCGCGCAGAATCTTGATCTGCTCTTCGAAGGCAGTGGGAGTGATGTCCATCGACCCCGGCAGAACCTCGTCGGCGACACCCGAGTAGGCGAGCGCCACGAAGCACGACGCGTCGGCGACGCCGGCGGGTGCGGCGGGCCGGTAGCGCTGGCGGTAGTACAACGAACGCAGCGGCGTCCATAGGGCGACGGCCAGGCAGAGGACGGCCAGAAAGATCAGCCACGCCCTCACGTTCGTTTCCTTGGACATCGGCGCCGGCCGGCGCCACGGGATCTGCCCCGTCGCCGGGGCGTTCGGACCTTCCGCGCCTTTCTTTGCCACAGGCGCGGCAGGGTGGACGGCCGGTGCCACCGGCTGTCCTTGCTGCGAACCGTTGTCTCCCGGAGTGTTCATCCGCGGGTCCCCCATTTCCTGCCACGGAGCGTGAGAAACGCCCAGTAGATCTGCCAACTGTAGAACGCGATGTAGGAAGAGGTGAAAACCAGCCCGCCCCACCACCAGCGCCGTCCCGTGAGCGCCCAGAAATGCAGCGACCAGACCAGCGTGATGGCCAGCACGCCGATGGTGTACGAGGCGGTCACGTGGCCGGCCAGGATCGGCCCCACCACCAGTGCCGAAAACATCACGACCGGCTCGAAGATGGGCATCCACATCATCGCGTACCAGGAGAGCGAGGGGATCGGGTGCTTGCGCCACATGAACTTGCCGGTACGCCAGATCTCGCGCAGGTACGAGCGGACCCAGCGCAGCTGCTGCCGCGTGTACTGCCGCCAGTCCTCGGGGGCGATCGTCGTCGCCAGCGCCTCGTCGTCGTATACGATCTTGAAATCCTTGAGGATGCGGTTGGTCAGCGACCGGTCGTCGGCGTAGTTGCCGTGCGCCCCCCAGACGGTGCTGTTCAGCCAGCCATCGAGCACATGGAGGACGCAGACGCGGCGATAGGCGGAGAAACAGCCGGGAAGGCAGCTGACGGCGCCGAAGACGCTTTCAGCCGCCTTCATGATCTTGTACGAGAAGAAGTAGCGGACATCCTGCATCTGCGTCAGGATGTTGGCCGAGGCGTTTTCCACGTCGCAGTGCCCCGACACGCCGCCGACGGCGGGATCGACGAACGCCTGGACCAGTTTCTTCAGCGAGCCGGGGAAGACAAAGGTGTCGGAATCGACGCAGACAATGTACTCCCCGCGGGCGATCAACGTCGCCACCGCCCACGCATGGCACAACCCCCGGTTCTTCTCGAAATCGACGATCACCAGGTTGGGGTGGCGCGTCTGTGCCGCCAGCATCTCGTTCAGCGTATTGTCCTTGGAGCCGTCGTTGACGCACACGACTTCCAGTTTCCCGGCGGGATAGCCCGACGAGAAGACGCGCTCGATCGTCTGCCGCACCACCGCCTCCTCGTTCATGCAGGGAACCAGCACGGTGATCGTCGGCTCATAGCCGACATTGGGCGGCGGCACATAGAAGGCGGCGATGATGAACCGCGACACCACGAACAGCCCCGCCAGCAGCGAATAGATGCTGACCATCGGCTGGTACCAGTAGTTCTCGGCGTTGCGCAACTGCAGAAAGACCGCCGAAGCCAGCAGAAAGACGGCCACCGAGCCAATCAGAAAAACCGCTACTTTCGGCGGCTGGTGGTAGAGCTTGTACAACCGCTCCTTCACCTCGGCCACGGTCGGAACCGCCGCTTCCAGAGCAAGAGGTCGATCCGCGTCATGCACCGAAAGGCTGCGCTGGCAATAGGGGCAGGTGACGGGCGCGGGCGTGGCCGCCACGTAGACCGAAAGCGCGCAGGGGAGGCAACGGCATCTCCTCAGCCCCGGGTCCCTGGTCTTGGTTTTCGGCTCAACCTCGGTGTTGCTCGATCGCATACAGGCATCCAGTTGGCTGAATTTTCTTTTGCAGTATACGCATTTTTATATTTGACCGCAAGCCCTCGGATTTGAAATACTGAAAATAACTCAAATCGACCACGTTCAAACTGTACAGATGGCAGTGGATTCTGCCATGCGTTTTGTATTGGGAGAATCGGGCAATGGGAATCGTCCTGGTTATCGATGATGAGAGCGCAGTGCGCGATTATCTGTCGGCGCTGATCAAACGCCTGGGCTACGGCGCCGAAACGGCCGCCACGGCGGCCGACGGTCTCGCCAAACTGGCTCAGCCGGAGTGCCGGCTCGTGATCGCCGACATCTTCCTCCCCGACTCGCCGCCGCCGGCGCAATGGATCCGGCAACTGGCGGAGGCGGCGGCAGGAAGGAGGGTGGTCCTGATTTCGGGGGCGCCCACCCAGGAGTTGTCCGAATGCGCCACCGCCTGCGGGGTGACGACCTTTCTCAGCAAGCCATTCGAATTGGCGTTCATCCGTGGAATTCTGAAGGAAACCTTTGATGCGGCGGAACCGTGAGGCGCCACGCGCGCAGGGCGTCTCCGGACGCAGGCGGGGGGATCCATGATCGATAAAACCTGTCTCGGCTTGGCTCTTTTCGACGACGCCTTCGGCGGCGTGTTCAGAAACCGCCAGGTTTTGTGCTGGGGGCGCGCCGGCAGCGGCAAGTCGACCCTCGGACTGCACTTTGTCAACCAGGCGCTGGCCGACGGCGACCGGGCCCTGCTGCTCTCAGGACGGCGGGCGTCCGACACGCTGATCGTTTCAGAAAGCTTCGGCATGCCGTTTGCCGAAGCGGTCGCCTCCAGCCAGCTCACCCTCCTGGAGTACGCCACGCTGATCACCGAAAAAGCCTCCAGTCCCAACGTCATGCTCCCGCCGCAGGCCTTCATGGAACTGCAGGAAATCATCGCCTCGCAGTCGATCCGGCGCGTGGTCCTCGATACCGTGCTTCCCTGGGTCGCGATCCAGCCGACGTCGCGCCTGACCGAGCACCTCTATTCGTTCATCCACGCCCTCGACCGCCTCGACGCGACCGTTCTGCTGACCCTCCCGAAACCGGTCTCCAACGCCGCCTTTCTGTTGAAGAACAAGCTCGACGACCTCTGCCCGGTCTCGATCTATCTCGAACACACGCCCAAAGGCGAGCGCAGCATGCGGGTCACCAAGTATTTGGGAGAGGTCACCAACCTCGAAAAACCGATTCCCTTCGCCATCCGCAGCGGCAAAGGGATCACCCCTTCCCAGCCGACGGCGGCCTCCCCTTCCTCCTCCTCCTCCTCCTCCTCCGCCGCCGCGGCGGCGCCAACGCCGGCGCCGTCGACACGACCGGCGGCTCCCGCCGCCACCAAACGGCCCATCGCCTTCTCGTCCGTTATCCGGGCTCCCGAATAAAGGCGCACCCGCATGTACACGAAGTACTGGAATCTCCGCGAAGCGCCCTTCTTGAACGTCGTGAACGAACGCCTCGTTTTCACCACCGACCAGCATCAGGAGGGATTGGCGCGGCTGATCTACCTCGTCGAGCAGGGGCACATGGCCGGCATGCTGACCGGTCCCTACGGCGTCGGCAAGTCGCTGACGCTCGAACAGGTGAGCCGCCATGCGCAGAAGATCCGCCTCCCCGCCATCCGCGTGGACGCCATTCCGAACGGCAGCCTGCCGATGGCCCGCCACATCCTGCGAAGCCTGGGGATCAACGAGGACCATCAGACACTGCCGGAACTGCTCATGCTGCTGCAGTCCTACTGCCAGACAAACAGCAGCCGCACCCTTTCGCGCCATCTGCTGATGATCGACGAGGCCCACTACCTGGCGTCGGGCGACGGCTTCTACCTGGCGCACTACCTGAGCAATCTCCGCATCCCCGCCACCGGCAACCGCACGGAGACCCCGCTCTTCACCCTCATTCTGGCCGGAACCGAGGCGCTGCGCGACTCGATCAGGAATTTCGAGTCGCTCCGCCGGCGCATCCAGCTCGACTGGAACATCGCCCCCCTCTCGGACCAGCAGACGAACGAGTATGTGCAGCACCACATGCGGGCCGTGGGCGGCGACATCTGGTCATTCTCGCGCGAGGCGCTCGACACCGTCTACCGCTATTCCCAGGGCATCCCCCGCAGCATCAACAACCTCTGCGACACCGCGCTGATGCTCGGTTTCGCCGCACAGGCATCCCAGATCAATTCCGAAATCATCGAACAGGCGGCACACGATACCGGCCTCGCCGCACTGGCGCAGCCCGCGCCGCCCGAACAGGAGACGACGCCATGACCGCTGCACTTCCCCTCACCGATGTCGGCGTGATTGCCGGCGTGCTGGGTCTGTTCTTCCTCCTCGTCGCCTTCTACAAGAGCATCTTCCACCGGCGCCGCACACCGGCCGAAGCCCTGACGGACAACGAAGCGGCCCCCGGTGCACACGGCGACAACCAGCCGATCCGGATCAACGACCCCTTCCAGAAGCCCGACGCCGAAACCGCGGCCCAGCCGGACCCCGCCCCCACCCAGGCGGCGCCCGATCCGGAGCCGACCGCCAATGTCACCGCCTTCCGCCAATTCGCGCCCCGCAAGGAGGGCGGACCGGCACCGGCGCAACCCGATTCCGTCTATGCATGGGAATGAATGCCCCGAGCACCGTCCGCACTCCCCGCGGGCACACCCCTTCGCGCGCGGACTCGCGCTGGCTGCCTTGGCCCTCCTGCCCCCCCGCCCCGCGCGGGCGGATGCCGTTCCCGTTGTCACGCGCCTGATTCCGCCCTGGCCGCAGTCGGCGGAAGAGATCACCTGCGGCGGCACCCCGGCCCCGCCGCCGCACCTCCTGCCCGAAGGCATCCGTTTCACCGCCCCCTTCGCCGCGGACGCCGACCGTGTCTACTGGGACATTCCCCTGCCCCGGATGCCGCCCCGGGCGACGTCGCTGCTGCTCGACCTCGCCTGCGCCGACCCCGGAGCCGTGCGCGCCGTGTCGGTTCACCTCCAAGCCGGTGCCGGCTGGTACTCGGCCGAAGCCGCCCCGCCCGCCTCGACCAACCGCCAGACGATCGCCCTGCCGCGCGAAGCGTTCCGCGCCGAAGGTGCGCCCGCCGCCTGGCACCGGGCGCGCCGCCTCCGCCTCTCCCTCTGGAAGCGGGCCGACCGGACGGCAACCGTCACCCTCCACGCCGTGGCGGCGCGCCGCGACGTGGTCGCCGTGGTCCGCGGCGGCGAGGCGACGGCGCCCGGCGAGGCCCCCTTCGCCCGCCAAATGGCCGACCGCGCCGGCGCGCTCCTCTCCAAGGCAGGCATCCCGTTCACCGTCATCGGCGACACCTTCGACGAGGAACCGGACACGCTGCGCCTGCTGCTTCTGCCGTGGAGCCCCACCCCCGACGCGCGGCGGCTGCGCCGCCTCGACCGTTTTGTCCGCGCGGGCGGTAGACTCATTGTCTTCTACAACGCCTCCGCCCCGCTCGCCGAGTCGCTCGGATTCACCGTCGGCCCCTGGCAGAGTGCCCCCGCCGGCCATGCATGGGCCGCCTGGACAAACGCGCCGGCGGCCGCGGAGGCGCCCCCCCTCGTCGTTCCCCACCGCACCGCCAACCTCCTCCCCCCGCGCCCCGCCGCCGGCGCCCCGTTCGGCGCCCGCGCGATTGCTCTCTGGACCGACGCCTCCGGCCGCCCCACCGATCTCCCCGCGTGCGTCCTCTCCTCCCGCGGCGCCTGGTTCGCCCACGTCCCTCCGCTCGCCACCGCCTCGGCGTGCGACTTCATGCGCTATCTCGTGACCCGGCTCCTCCCCGACCTCGGCGGGACACTGGCGCATCCCGGACCCGGCCGTTCCGCCACGCTCGCCGCCGCCGCGCCGCCCGCGGCCGGAGAGATCCGCGCCGTCTGGGAAACCGGCGCCGGCCGGCGCCCCAGCCAGATCGAACCGCTCTTCGCCGAACTGGCGCGCCGCAAGATCAACACCGTCTACTACCACATGCAGAGCGGCGGGAACAGCCACGTCGAGTCGGCGGACCATCTGCTCGCGCCCCGCCTTTCCGACCTGTTGCCGGCCGCCGTGCGGCACGGCATCGCCCTGCATGCCTGGGTGACCTGCTGGTCATTGGACGAGGTCGCTGCGGAAAGGCGCGCCACCCTTGCGGCCGGCGGGCGTCTGATGCGCGACGCGCAGGGGAACGACCTCCCCTGGCTCTGTCCCTCGCACCCCGAAAACCAGAAGCTAGTCCTCGCCGGGATCGCCTCCTTGGCCAGCAATGGCGTTCACGGCATTCATCTGGACTACATCCGCTACCCTGAACAGGGGTGCTACGCCGCGGCCACCCGCGCTGCCTTCGAGCGTTTTCAGGGGGAGGCGGCTGGTGACTGGCCGCGCGCGGTGCTGCCCGGCGGCGCGTCGGCGGATGCCTTTCAGACGTTCCGGCGCGAAGAGATCGCACGCTTCGTCAAAGCCACCGCCGACACCGCCCGGCAATTCAATCCCGGCATTGTCCTCTCGGCCGCCGTTTTCCCCGACCCCGCGACGGCGCGGTCGCTGGGACAGGAATGGCCGGCGTGGCTGCGCGAGAAGAGCGTCGACTATGTCTGCCCCATGGCCTACACCGAGAACGCGGCCACCTTTGCCGCCTGGATCGACGCCTGCCGCCAGGCCGCGCCCGGCGCTGCGGACCGCCTCGTCGCCGGCCTCGGTACCGGGGCGGACGAAAGCCAGCTCGACCTCACCGGCGTAGCCGAGCAGATTGCCGCGGCCCGCGCGCGCCGCCTCAAAGGCTTCGCCTTCTTCGCCGTCGACAGCGAACTCCTCGGCCGCATCCTCCCCGCCCTCGACCTCGCCCCGCAGGCGTCTGATTTGCAGCCTTGACAAACGCCGGACGCGGCGGTATTTTACCGCGCAAAAAAGGAAAGAGGATCCCAGCATGTACGACGTTTCCGACCTTCGAAAAGGCATCAAACTCCAGATCGACGGCGCGCCCTGGATTGTGACCGACTTCGAGTTCAGCAAACCGGGCAAGGGCCAGGCCATCTACAACTGCAAGCTGAAGAACATGCTCTCGGGCACGACGATGAGCCGCAGCTTCCGTTCGAACGACAAGTTCGACAAACCCGATCTGAGCCAGCGGATCGTCCACTTCTCCTATGCGAAGAACGACACCTACTACTTCACCGACGAGAACTACGAAGAACTCGCGATGACCGCCGAGGCACTCGGCCAGAACCGCCTCTTCCTGACCGAGGACATGGAGTGCGAGGTGCTGTTTTTCGGCAACCAGCCGATCGATGTGACCCTCCCCAATTTCATCGAGCGCAAGATCGTGGTCTGCGACCCCGGCGCACGCGGCAACACCGCCTCGGGCAAGGTGACCAAACCCGCCACCATCGAAGGTGGCTACGAATTGATGGTCCCGATCTTCATCAACGAAGGCGATGTGATCCGGGTCGATACCCGCTCCGGCGAATATGTCGACCGCGTCCGCACCTGATCCCGGGAAAGCGCTTCCTCAGTCCCGTGGTGCGCGCAAGGCCGCCGCCGCTTCCTTCAACTGCGCCCGGATCTTGATGTGCTGCGGGCACTTGCTTTCGCAGAGTCCGCACTCCGTGCAGGCGCCGGCGTTTCTATCCTTGTCCCATTCGGACGCGCCGATGGCGGCGTAGCCCTGCCGGGCGCTCCCCCAGAGATCATAGACCCGGCCGCGATTGAAGCACTCGAAAATACGGGGAATGGCGACGCCCTGCGGACACGGCATGCAGTAGTTGCAGCCGGTGCAGTAGAGGTCGGCCATCTTCTTCAGCCGCTCCAGATGCGACGTGATCGCCTCTTTGTCCGCCGCGCCGAGCGAAACGGCGTCGGCGCAGATTTTCACGTTCTCCTCGACCATCGGCAGCGTGCCCATGCCGGAGAGGGCTACGGTGACGCCCGGGTTGGCCAGGACAAAGCGCAGCGCCAGTTCGGGCACGCGCCCGATGCCGGGGACAAGGCCGTTGAGCACGGCGCTGTTGTCGCCGAGCCGCCCGCCGGCGACAGGCCCCATGACCACCACGCCGATGCCCGCTTCGTGCGCCGCGGCGATCCCCTCCTCCAGTTGCCGGTCGAGCAGGTTGTACTGCAGCGTGATGACCGACGGGTAGCCGCTTCTCACCAGATTCAGCAACGCCTCGTTGGTGTCGTGGAACGAACAGCAGATGTGCTTGATCAAGCCCTGCCGCTGCGCCTTGAGCATCCACTGAGCAACCCGCGTCGCCACTTGTTCCGTGTAGGCCTTCCACGTGATGCCGTGGTGGTTGTAGATGTCGATCGACGAGACCTGCAGCCGTTCGAGGCTCTGCTCCAGCAGACGCCACCACTCCTTCTCGTCCTCGCCGTAGTAGTGGTTCTTGGTCGAGAGGACGATCCGGTCGCGCCATCCCTTGAGCGCCTCGCCCACGACCCGCTGGCTGTCCTGGTTGCAGTACCCCACCGCGGTGTCGATATAGGTGACTCCCCCTTCGAACGCCCGGCGGATCATGGGAATCGCCAGCCCGCGGTCGACCCGCGCCTCGGCGCCCGTGCCCGTCATCGGCAGCCGCATGGCGCCGAACCCCAGTTGCGAAACCCGCAGCCCCGTCTTGCCGAGTGTGCGATAGACCATGTTACTCGTTCCTCCCGGGGCGGAATCACGCCCGCGACTTCGAGAAAGGATGGGAAAAGGAAATAGAGGACACGCGAGACGGCGCCACCGGCGTTTCCGGCGGTCGTTCAGCCGCCGCTCACCCTTCCGGTTCGGCGATGTCGAGCGCCTTCCCCGCCTTGCGTTTGGCGGCGGTCGCCGCCGACCGCCTGGCCACCGTCTTGACACCGGACATCGCCTTGCGGCAGGCCCCGGTCGTGTCGAAGCGGGCGAGGGACGGCTCCCGGGCGAGGGATCGCTTCGCGGCCGCGATCCCGGCGCGGTACTGCGGCAGCCACTTCGCCTGGGCGACCAGCATCCTGTCGGTCATCTGCGAGATCTCGGGCGGGGTGCAGACGGCGCCGACCAGCGGATCGAGCATCATCGCCTGCTTCAGCAGCATGACGTCCCCGTTCACCGCCGCCTCGACCGCGAGCCGCTGCACGTTGACCGACTGCGCGCAAATCGCCGCGCAACCCGGAGGCAGATCGCCGACCTTGGGAATGCTGATGCCGTTCTTGTCGACGTAGCAGGGAACCTCGACGATGCAGTCGTCGGGCAGGTTCGTGATGCACTCCTCGTTAACCACGTTGAAATGCCCGCGGTAGCGCCGTCCCGTCTCCAGCCCCTCGATGATGTACGAGCCGTGTTCGCCGGAGCGCCGGTGTTCGGCCAGGCTCCACGGCTTTTCGGCCAGCAGCCTGGGATATTCGGTCCGGAACCAGTTGCGCCCCTCGGTGGTCACGCGCAGATAGCCCCCCGTCTCGCCCAGAATCCAGCTACGCATGTCGATCCACTTGGCGATCTCCTTCGGACGCTTGCGGTACCAGGGGACGTATTCCGAAAGATGGCCGTTGGACTCGGTTGAGTAATAACCAAAGCGGCGGAGGATATCGATGCGGACCTTCTCGGTCTGCGAAAATTCGGGATGCTTCTCAAAGCCCTCCAAGAGCCGATCACACCAGTTTTCGCCTTTGTACAGCACCTGAATGTACCACGTCTGGTGATTGATGCCGGCGCAGATGATGTCGACATCCTTCATCTCGACCGGTTCAAACCCCTTGGATCCGGGCTTGCGGCCGTTGTTGACCAGCAGCTCGATCACCTTGCTGATCTGCCAGTGCCCGCCCTGCACCCCGTGGCACAGGCCCAGCGTGGGAACGCCGCCGTATTCGTTGGCGGCCCACGTCAGCATCGCGTTCGGATTGCCGTAGCTCAGCATCAGCACGTCGGGTTTCGCCAGCTCGCGGATGTCGTCGCACCAGTCGAGCATCGCGGCGATGCCCCGCTGGCCGTATAGGATCCCCCCGGCGCACAAGGTGTCGCCCACGCATTGGTCGACGCCGTACGTGAGCGGAATGTCGATGTCGAGTTTGAAGGCGTCGATCCCGCCCACGCGCGCCGAATTCACCACGTAGTCGGCGTCCGCGACGGCTTTACGGCGGTCGGTGGTGCTCGTCACCCTGGCGTCGAGCTTGTTCGCGCGCACATCCCGCTGCAAAATCTGCGCGATCATCCTCAAATTCGGCGCGCTGATGTCGTGCAGCGCGAATTCGGCATCCTGGAATTCGGCAACGGCCAGCAGATCGTGCGTCAGCGTCCGCGTGAAGCCGAGGCTGCCGGCGCCGATGAAGGCGATTTTGAGTGCCATGGTGGTCCTCCTAACCTGAAATTACGGCTATCATACCATGTCGGCGGCGGCCAGCCAAACAAAGAATGGCCCGGGCTTGCAAGGTCAGTGAGCCGTGCGGTATAGTTTCGCCTGCTCGCAACGGTACAATCAGGAGTGTGCGTATGAAATTGGGATTGATGCCGGGCACCCCCCCGGCCGAGATGCGTGATCTGGGCTTTGACGCGATCCAGCTTTTCTACGGGTTCAACCGCCAGGACGATGCCGCGGACCCGGCGGACGACGCGATCCGGGCGTCGCTGAACCCCGGCAACCTGGCACTGGCGGCCATGACGGTCCACATCGACCTGGTCAACGCCCGCGGCCTGGTCCAGGCCGACGCCGACCGCGCGGTCCGCCTGGTGGCGCGGACCGCCGCCCTCAAGGGCCTGTTCGGCGACTCCCCGCGCCCCATCCTGATCTGGCATCCGTCGGGCTATCCCCAGGAGGCCGACACCGATGACGCCGCCGTGTTCAAGGGGTTGTGCGCGGCGTTGCGGCAGGTCTGCGCCGCGGCCGAGCAGGCGGGCGTCGATCTCGCGGTCGAGATCACCCGCTCCGGCAGCGTCGGCAGCGCCGACGGCTTTCTGCGCCTGCAAGACCAGGTCGCCTCGCCGGCACTGCGCGTCTGCCTCGACGCGGCCAACATCGCGCCCGACCGCACGCCCCTCGTCCGCTGCGTGCGCATGCTCGCGGCCGACATCGTGATCGCCCACGGCAAGGATTCGCACTTCAACGCCGACGGCACGGTCGCCGGGTACGGTCCGACCGGCTCCGGAAAACTCGACTACGCGACCTACATCGGCGCACTGAAAGAGTATTGCCGGGTGCCCTATTTCATCCTCGAATACTACAAGACGAGGGACGACATGCTGCGCGCGCGCGACATTGTGCGGCAGTACCTGTAGTCATGCCCGATGCGTGGTGCGCGCCTTCACACGGCGACCGCCGTGGCGAGCGCCGCCCAGTCGGCGGCCCGTTCGACCCGGCCACGCGCAGGCGTGTAGTCGCGGTTCCACGGGCGGTCGAAGACGAACGCGCGGGTGCCGGGGATGGCGGCAAGCAGGTCGAGCGCAAGCGGCGCATCCTCGACCGCGATGTCGAATGCGGGCGCGTTGAACTCGTCGAGGGTCAGCGCGCGCACCGCGCCGGGGGGGGCCGCCGCCTCGCGCCGGTACTTATCCACAAAGACGATCGGCAGTCCCGCCAGACCGTAGTGCGCGAGCCAGGCATGGGAAACCGCGCGCGTGGCGACCGGCCGGCCGGTGACGACGGTCACATCCAACCCAGCCCGCCGCCAGCGCGACAGGGTTTTGACCGCGCCGGGCGTGGGCGGATAGCGCAGCAACGCGTCTTCGGCATGCGCGCGCGCCATGAGCTCCGCGTACTGACCGTCGTTCAGCCGCAGCGAACGCCGCAGATCGAACCAGCGGATGTCCTCGTAGGGAACACCGATGCCGAACCGCTCACGCGCCCATGCCGAGAGGCATCGAGCCGTTTCGCAGACCACATCGTCGAAATCGACATAGATACGCATACCGGGAACTCCGGATTCGGGTTCAGGCGGAGGGAGCAGCCCCGCGGTCGAGCGAGATGATCGCGGTCGGCGCGTCGCCATCGGCGGCACCGACATAGGGAACGGGCTTGTAGATTTCGAGATCGTTCAGTCTGCGCAGGATCTGCCGCACCTCCTCTGCCGCCTCCATGCTGAGGTTCAGCAGCGTCTCCAGCATTCCGGGGTCGTTCTCCCTGGCTGCCCGCATCATCTCGATACTCGACAGCAGCACCGTGGTCGGCTGGCCCAGATGGTGGCACACCGCACCGAGGCTTTGCGCCATGATCCGGTCGCGGTCGCGCAGCCGTTCGACCGCTTCGGCGCGGCAGCGGTCGCTCACGTCCACAAAGGAGAGCACGACGCCGGTCACCAGATTGTCGGGATCGACGTTGGCAGCCGCCGAGACCTGCACCCAGCGGGTCTCCTCTCCGTCGGAATGGACGGGCAGCTCGTGGGTCCAGACAGGCCGGGCGCCGGGCGCGACGATCTGCAGCACGGCGGCGGCGGTCGCTTCGCCCAGCAGGCCGGCGAGCGCGAGGCTGTCGGCGGGGGTGTCGTCGGCGATCCGCCACATGCGGCGCAGGGCCGGGTTGAGGTGCACCAGCCGCCCTTCGGTGTCGGCGACGGCGATGCCGGTGCCCGCGTTCTGGATGGCGTTGTGCACGGTCCGCAGTTCATCCTCGGCCCGGCGCCGGACGCTCTCGTCGCGGATGTAGAAGGAGAGCCAGGTTTCCTCCTTGCGCTTCAGGCGGCTAACCGCAATCTCCGACGGGAACGGATCGCCTTCGCGGCGGGCGCACCAGGCGGAGATGCGCATGAAGCGTGCGCGGTCCAACTGCTCGATGATGGACGCCAGCAGCGCCTCGTCCATGCCGGAGACGATCTGCAGCACCGACATTTCGCGCAGCGCCGCCTCGTCGCAGCGCAGCAGATCCTCGGCACGGGCGTTGGCCACCATGATGCGGCCATCGACACGGGTCAGCAGGGTCGCGTCATAGGAGTTCTGGAACAGAAACTGGAAATCCGCGGCATCCAGCAGGTCGCGTTGGCCACCGCTCCCTCCCGGACCCGCCGG
>CAYVKQ010000025.1:0-18662 GCA_964451945.1 uncultured Lentisphaerales bacterium | reverse complement strand
GCCAGCGAGGCGGTCATCAGGATGCCGAGCGACGGCGGGCAGTCCAGCAGCACGAAATCAAAGACACTCGCCTGCAGTACCCGGTCCAGCACGTTGCGCACCGCCTGCAGATGGTCGCCCGCCCGGGCGATCTCCACCTCAGCGCCGGCGAGGTCCAGCTCGGCGGGGATCAGGTTGACCCTCTCGTACGGCGTGGGCTGGATGATGTCAGCCACATCGGCGGCGCCAGTCAGCACCGGATAGAGGCTGACGCCCGGCTGCGGGGCGACGCCGAGGCCGCTGGTGGCGTTCGCCTGCGGGTCGAGGTCGATCACCAGCACCGTCTTGCCGTCGAGCGCCAGCGACGCCGCCAAATTGACGACGGTCGTCGTCTTGCCCACGCCGCCTTTCTGGTTGGCGACCGCAATGACACGCGACCGCCGGGCGCCCGCCGTACCCCCCTCGCTCATTCCCCCCTCCGTTTCACCAGCGAGAAAAAACGGTCCTGGTAGTGTTCGAACACCCCTTTGTCCTGCAGCAGCCTGCCCAGCGGCTTGACCAGCGACGCGTCCCGCTCGGCGGCGGCGAATGCCTGGTCGACCTCCTCCCGCACCGATGCCGCGATCCCGTCGCGCATCTCGAAGAGGTGGCGCTCGCTCAGCTCGCGCATATTGGACTGGGCGGAGTCCTGCACCGTCTTCCAGAAGAGGCGGACGAGGCAGACGTCCCACGGCGAATCGACCCCCTTGACCACGGCGCTGAAAGGGTCCTTCCTGCCGGCCGACGCCTCCTTGACGCGGCCGACGACGCCGTCGAGCGTGTCGGTCAGGACCTGCTCGCTGAACGCCTCCTGCTTGAGCGTGTAGCCGTAGCGCAGGATGCGCACCTGGTCCTCGTGCTCGCGCAGCCATTCGAGGTAGCGCTCCGCCTCTTCGCCGAACCCCTCCAGCAGCATGTTGGAATAGGCCGTCGGCGTGATGATCTGCGGCCGCATCGCCTGCATCCGCCCCTCGCGGACCCGGACCTTGCCGACCGAGTCCATCAGTTCGCTAACCAGCGTGTAGTTGATCAGCGTATTGCCGAACGTCTCGAGATGGCGCTTGGGCGCGACGACGATCTCGGTGTTGTTCACCGCATACCAGAAATCGGAAGGTGTCGGTTTCTTGCTCATGGTGTGGACATAGCATACCCCAACCGCCGCCCAACCGCCACAGCAAATCGGACTCCCCGCCGCTATACCAGTTCCTTGATGTACTCGCTCTTGAGGAGGCGCCAGAAGACGACGACGAAGGCGCTGAGCGGGACGCCGAGGATCATGCCGAGGAAGCCCCCCAGGACCGACGTCCAGAAGAGGAGCGAGAAGATGATGCCGACCGGGTGCAGCCCGGTGCGGCGGCCCATGACCTTGGGCGTGATGAGGTAGCTGTCGAGCGTCTGCACCACCAGGAAGACGGCCACCACCAGCCCCATCTCCCACACCCCCCCTTCGGCCAGCGCCATCGGCAGCGCCACCAGAAGTCCGACCAGGTTGCCCAGGTAGGGGACGATGTTCAGCACCCCCAGCGCCAGACCGATGAAGAGTCCGTAGTCCAGGCCGACGCTCCAGAAACCGAGTCCGAACAGCACCCCCTGGATGAGGGCCACCAGCACCTGGCCGCGGAAGAAGGCGGTGAGGATGTTGAGAAACTGGTCGAGCAGGTAGACGACGTTGGTGCGCGTGGCCGGTTTGAGGAACGGCAGAAACGATTCGGCATCGGCTCCTTCGACCGGCTTGCGCATCAGAAAGAAACCGAGATAGAGCGGCAACACCGTCCAGTTCAGCACCCGTCCCGCCCAGCCCAGCACGCTGGCGCCCGCACGGACCGCGCCACCCCCCTGCAGCCGCGACAGGAAGGCGTGCTGCAGCGATTCGGCCATGCTCCGGACCTGATCGTCCACCCAGTTCGAGAGGCCGTAGCGCCGCAGCACCTCGCCGACCGCGGGAATGCGGCGGACCACTTCGGCCTGCGTCTGCTCGACGATCTGCGGCAGGTTCTGCAGCAGTTCCAGCCCCTGGCCGGCGATCAGCGCGCCGGCGGTCCAGGCGATGGCGATGATCGGCACCAGCGTCGAAACGAAGAACACGCTCATCGCCAGCACGTGCGATCCGCGCGACAGGCGGTGCAGCCAGTCGTAGTAGGGTTTGCACAGCATCGCCAGCACGGCCGCCACGAGGATCGGAGCGATCACCCCCTGGACGGTCGCGAGCGCGCGTCCACCGAAGACGATCATCAGCGTCGCGAAGCCGAGACTGCAAGAAACCGCGAGGACGGTCAGCCCGGTGCCGATCAGCGCCTTCTGACGGTCGGAGAAAAAGCGGTCGATCGCCGGCGCCGCCGTCCGCGCCTCCCTGATTGCCGGGTCGTTGTGCGAAGTCGCCATATCCGCCCTCCTTCCGTGCCGTCACACGTTGGCCAGCGGGACGGCCAGCGCCTCGTCCAGGGCGGCGAGCAGCCGCGGCCCGAGCGCCAGTACTGGTTGGTCGACCCGCTGCAGACCCAGCTCGTTCGGTTGCGCGCCGTCGGAGAGGACGACCTTGGCCACATCGGCGGCGGCGAGCGTCGACAAGTCCCGGCACGGCAGGAAACAGCCGTCCCGCCCCTCGACCTTGGCCAGCAGTCCGGCGCGCGTGAGGTCGTCGAGCACATCCTGGCTGAGCCGCGCCGAGATCTGGCGCTGCAGCGAAAAGGCGGCGGCGTCGAACGCCTGGCCGCGTTCGCGCACCGCGCGCGCCGCTTCGGCGCAGAAGGCGGCGGCCAGCAGGAAGCGGGTGTAGGGACTGGCGCGCCCCGCGGCCGACTCCATGCGGCAGGTCGCCCCGTTCTGCAGCGCGAAGACCACCTCGGCGCCCAGCAGGATGATCTCCCAACTGGTGTAGACCCACATCAGCAGGATGGGCAGCAGGGCGAAGCCGCCGTAGAGGGCGCTGTATTTGACGATGCCGACCTGCAGACGCGCGCAGACCACGAGCCAGATGTTGAAGAAGAGCGCGGTGAGAAACCCGCCGACAAACCCCGGCCCGAGGCGGATGCGGGTGTTGGGCATGAAGATCAGCAGGAAGCCGAAGGCGACCGTGCTGATGCCCAGCACCAGCGCTTTTTTCAGGAGCGTCGAGCCGACGACCGTACGCACCGTGTCGGCCGCCAGCGCCCCGCCCACGGTGTCGGCCCCCCGGGCCAGCAGATCGATGATCGGAACCGTCGATGCGGCCGTCATCAGAAACGGCAGGATCAGCACGACGCTCAGGTAATCGGTGAACTTGCGCCAGAGGCTGCGCGGCCGCGGCACGCCGCAGATCAGGTTGAAGCTCAACTCGACGCGCCCCAGCAGCGTGATCACCATCCAGATCAGCGCCACGGCGCCGATGCCGCCGAGGGTGCCGAAGCTGATGGTGTTGATCTGGTCGAAGAACTGGATGGCCTTGGCCTCCAGCTGCTCGGCGAAGGCGCGCGAGGCGTCGCTGGCGGCCTGGTTGGCGCTCGCCGACTGCAGCGCCAGCTGACTCAGGAAGCCGCTCAGCTTCTCCTCGAACTGCCGGCGGACGATTTCGGCGCCGCCGAACACCCGGCCCAGCGCCAGCGCCAGCACCAGCACCGGCACGAGGGCCATCAGCGTGTAGTAGGTCAGGGCCGAGGCGTGCAGGTCGCAGCGGTCATGGGCGAACCCGCGCCACACGGCGAGCACGAAGCGCAGCGCCCGCAGCAGCACCCGGCGGGGCGCGGGCAGGGTGGACGGCACCACGTCCCAGATGCCGCGCGTGAAGAAACGGACCGCCCGTTGAATGACATTTTCAGTCGCCACCGCGACCTCCTTTCCGGAATCAGGGATGCGCCATCACGTTTGGCCGTGTTCCCCAACCGCTCTGACCTCCAACCCCCACTCGTACAGCGGCAAGCCAGCTGCCCGGGTGAGACGCGCCAGTTCGTCGCGCCGGTCCTCCCCGAGCTTGGCCGTGATCAGCACCCGCGAGACACGCAGCTTCCGCGCCTGGTCCGCCACTGCCGAGACCGGGCCGACCACGCGAATGCCGTAGACCCGGCGTCCCATCAGGTGCGGATCGTCGTCCAGTACGCCGACGACAAACGAGGTATTGCCGTTGCCCGTCTGCAGCCGCTGTTCGCGCAGGTAGGCGCGCAACCGTTCACCGCCGCCGCACGCCAGCACCCGCACCGTGTCGGGCCGGCCGGCGAGGACAGCCCGCTCCACCGACGCGACTGTCTCGCCCAGCATTTCGCGGGCGAGACGGGCAAGCAGCATGAGCGGCAGGCTCAATTCGAGGAAGATCAGCGCCAGGGGAATGCGCACATGGTCATACGACATGAAGAAGATCGATACGGAGAACGCGACCACCAATCCCGCGCAATACGTGGCGGCAAAGCCCAGATAGTCGCGGAGCAAGGCACGCGACCACACGCGCCGGTAATTGCCGGTCACCGCGAGCAGGACAAAGATCACCCCCACGATGGTCGGCAGTTCGGCGACCAGCGGATGGATGGTCAACGGCCGTCCGATCAGAACATGGCTGCCCACCAGCGCCCCCGACATGATCGCCACATCGGCCGCCATGTAGCACGGCACGGATATCCGCGCCGAAAACGACCTGGGCGTGTGCGCCAGCAGCACCCTGCCGGTATCCCACAGCTCGACCCGGATGACGTGTTTGACGACCAGGAAGACGCCGACGATGAAGGCGAGCAGAAACACGCCAAGCCGCCGCTCGTCGGCCAGGATCGAGAACAGACCGATCCCGACCAGCAGCACGTTCAACCCGTAGAGCAGCATCGCCGCCCGGCGCTGGCTCATCGTCTGCGCCAGCATCCGGTGGTGGATGTGATCCTTGTCGCCCTGCATGAAGCCGCGGATCCGCCTGGAGCCGGCGATCGCGATCTCGGGAAACGCCGACCGGAGCGACCGCCGCCAGATCGCCAGCGCCGTGTCGAAGATCGGGATGCCCATGGCGATCAAGGGGACGCCCAGCGACGCCAGCAGTTCCGATTTCTGACCGGAGACCAGGGGCAGGGCGCCGACCGCCAACCCAAGGAACATCGAGCCGGAATCTCCAAGAAAAACCGAGGCCGGGTTGAAATTGTAGCGCAGGAAGCCCAGCGCCGCCCCGGCCAGCGCCAGGAAGGGCAGCGCATCGACCGACAGGTCGCGTATGAACAGCGCGCCCGCCAGCCCGAGCGCCGCGATGCTCGCCAAGCCGGATGCCAGCCCGTCCATGCCGTCGATCAGGTTGAAGGCGTTGACGGCGCCGACGATCCAGAAGAGCGTGGCCACCAGATTCAGAACGCCCGGCAACGCGAGCGAAAACCCGCCGCTGACACGAAACCCCGCCCCGTACAGGATGGCGGCGGCGGCCAGTTGTCCGGCCAGTTTGACATAGGGTTTGATGTTCAGCGCGTCATCGAGCAGCCCGACCGCCAGCAGCAGAAGCGAGGCCCAGAAAAATGCGTTCAGCTTTTCGATCCCGTAGGAGGGGTGGAACACATCGGCAAAGAGGAAACGGCTGCACAGCAGCGACAGGTGGAAGGCAATGAAGACGGCGACGCCCCCCGCCCGCGGTGTCGGACGTGTGTGGATATGGCGGTCGCCGGGCTGGTCGACCAAGCCCGCGCGCCGCGCCAGCGCGCGCACGGGCGGCGTCAGCGCCAGCGCCGTCAGCAGCGAACAGACGAAGGCGAAGCTGTAGGCCAGTGCCCGCAGGGAACCCGTGGCCACGAGCTGCTCCCGCCCGTCCCTGTACCAGTCAAAGATGACCATTCCCGCCCACTCCCTCGCGATGCAGCCCCTTATAGAGGTCGGCCACGATCTGCCGGACCGTCACGGCTGTCCCCGCGGCGTCGGCGGAACGGTTGATCGTGACCGCGACCATCGCCCACCGATTGATACGATTATGCACGGACCGGGCCCACGCGTCGCGCAAAATCCGCACCGTGTGCGAAGCGGTCTCGTGCTCGCGGCTGGTGAACCAGTACACCAGGAGAAAACGGCTGCTTCCTTTCTCAACCTGGACCACGCGCACCGCGAGCGGGCCGCGTCCGGGAAGCGGCACCGCCTGCGACCGCATGCGGGACATGCGGAAGCCCTGCGCGGGCAGGCAAAGCTCCGGCCGGTGGATGCTCATGCGCGACACCCCGCTCACCACCAGGCTGGCCTCGGCCTCCAGACCGTCTCCGCCGATGTAGACGCGTTTCGCGATCTGTGTGTCGCCGGGAAGTTTACTGGTTTCGCCCAGCGACGCGGGGAAAAGGTTGCCGCCGCACCGCGGACAGGTCTGCGCCGCGGGGTCGCCTTCGAGGTCGGAACGCAGGACCCGGTGGAGGCACTGCTCGTTGTGGCAGAACAGCGGCGCCTCGCCGCGCCAGCCGGCGACCATCGCCGGGAGGTCGAGTGTGATGAAATCGGCCGACTCGACGATTGGCGGCGGCAGCGACGCGTGCAGCGCCAGCACCCCGGCGAGAGCCAGCGGCACCACGGACGCCAGCGCCGTGTCGCGTCCGCGCCAGACAGCAGGCGCAGCGGTTTCACCCGCCGCCGGCGCCGCGTCGGACACCGTTTTCCAGCGGCGCGGCGGCAGCCGCGCGATCCAGGCGCCCAGGCGGAGCATCAGCAGCACGCCGACGAGAAACACCACATAGCCGGAATAGTCATGGTAGAAACCGGTCGCCGCGCGCGTCCCCAGGAAGCGGGCGACCAGCGTGATGGAGAAGATGCGCACGGCGTTGCCGATGACGGCCAACGGCACGGCGCAGAGGAAAAGGAGCCACTGGCGCGATCGGCCGCGCAGCGTGAGAAAGGCGTAGGCGGCTGTCAGCGCCGTCATGGCGAACAGCGAGCGCAGCCCGCTGCAGGGATCGGCGATATCGAGGCTGAATCCCTCGCCGGCCAGCGACTGCAGGCCCGTCCCTTCGCGCACCACGGGGATGCCGACCCCGTTGAGCACCGAAGCGGCGAAGGCAGCCGTGCCCAGCCGCAGACGGACCGTGAAGAAATCGAGGAACCCCATGGGGATGCAAAAGCAAAGGTATGTGGCCGGAAAGAACATGAGCCGCGCCACGCCGCCGCCGTACAGGGCGAATGGCAGCGCCCACACCTCCCAGATCAGCGCCAATTGGCAGAGCCGCATCTGGCCGCCGCGGCTGCCCAACCAGAAGAGGGCGAGACCGGCGGTCACGGCCGCCAGGCCGCGGAGATCGGGGCGGCCCGCCGCGCGCCGCAGCTCGGCCCGCCGCGTCCAGACCACATAGGCGGAGAACAGCGGCACGAGCCACCCGTGCGACAAATCGTTGCGCGGCAGCGCGAACTCGTAGGCCATCCAGTCGAAGGTTCCGGCGAAGACCGCAAGCGCCAGCAGCAACGCCAGCATGCACACCAGGCGGCCCGCCTGCGTGCGCCACCGGAACGGGCGAAGGGAAGTGCTCATGTCCGCCCCTTCCCCCGCCGCGGACGGCGCGCGGCCGGAGAGACGGCTTCGGCGCGAAGGTCGTAGCCCCGCCCGCCGGCGACGACCACCCGCAGCCAATCCCCCGGAACGGCTACGGCCGGCGCACCCGTGACGCGCGTCACGCCGTCGACCTCGGGCGCCTGCCGCGCCAGGCGCGCCTCCCACGCCGGCCGCCCGCCGACGGGCGGCGCGGGACGCAGCAGCAGCGCCTCGGCTTCGCTGCCGACGAGGCCGCGCCGGTTTTCGGCGACGATCCGCCGCTGTGCCCGCAACAGCCTGCGCTGGCGTTCGTCGGCCACCTCCGGCGACGGCATGCCGGGCAGCCCGGCCGCGGCCGTCCCCTCTTCGGGCGAGTATGCGAAGACCCCCACATGGTCGAAGCGGGCCTCCGCAACATAGTCGAGCAGGTGCGCGAAATGGGCATCGCGCTCGCCGGGAAAGCCGACGAGGAAGGTGGTGCGCAAGACAGCGTCCGGAATCGCCCGCCGGATGCGCCGCGGCAGGTCGGCGACCGCCTTCACCGTGTCGGCCCGGCGCATCGCGCGCAAGAGCTCGGGGTGGCTGTGCTGCAGCGGCACGTCGAAATAGCGGCAGATGTGGCGCGAGGCCGTCACCGTGTCGAGCAAGGCGTCGCTCACCAGCGAGGGATAGCCGTACAGGATACGGATCCAGAAGTGTCCCTCCAGCCCGTCCAAAGCCCGCAGCAGGACGATCAACTCGTCGTTCGCGCGGCGGTCGCGTCCGAACGCCGTCGTATCCTGCGCGACCAGATTCAGCTCGCGGCTTCCCGCCCGCAGCAGAGCGCGCGCCTCGGCGACGATCGCGTCGACCGGACGCGAGCGGAACCGCCCGCGAATCGCCGGAATGGCGCAAAAGGCGCAGACGTGGTCACACCCCTCGGCGATCTTCAGCCATGAGAAGGGGCCGCCGCTGAACGACAGCGCGGGGCGGGTCGGACCGAAGAGGCGCGACGGGACGCCGGAGACCGCGACCCTTCCGCGGTCGCCGGCGGCGACCGCGCGGACAATGGCGGGAACGCGGTCCAGCTCGTCGATTCCGGCAACGGCGTCGACACCGGGAAAAGCCGACAACAGGCGCGCGCCGTAGCGTTGCGGCAGGCAGCCGGTGACGACCACGCCGCGGCAGCCCCCGGCCGCCTTGTGGGCGCACGCCTGCAGGATCGCCGCCGCGGCCTCCGCGCGCGCGGCCTCGATGAAGGCGCAGGTGTTGACGATCAGGACGTCGGCCGCCTCGGGACGGGGCGCAAGCGCGAGGCCGGCATCAAGCAACAGCCCGGCCATCACCTGGGCGTCGGCCACGTTCTTCGCACATCCCAGACTGATGAAGCCGACCGAAACCTTTTTCGAATGCGCCACGGCTCTCCCGTTCTCTGGTTCGATGCGCCGACGGTCGCCGCCCCGCCGCAGGCGGGCACGGTCACTGAACATAGGGCTGGGGCGGCGGCAACACCCGTTGCGAGAGGACCGGTTCCGGGGGTTCGGCCGACCGTTCGGCCAGCGTCATGAGCACGCGGATCCCGAGAATGACGATGGCGGTGCCGGCGATCACTCCCGCCGCCAGCGCCAGACGGCGCGGCGTCATCCAGTGTGTGGGAAACCGCGGCACGCCGCTCCAGATCTTGGCCACCTCCCGCACCACCACGCGCGACTTTCCCCAGACGGGTGCAGCCGGCCGCTCCGGTGGCGGGCGTTCCGCCGCCGGCGGTGGCCGCGGCGGGGTATCGGCAGCGGGATGGTCCGTGCTCTCTCCGCTGAACGGCCGCACACGGGGCTGCGCCGACGCCCCGGGGACCGCGACCGAACGGCTGGCCACGGGCTTGACAACGGGCGGGCGTTTTTGTTCCGCCAGCGAGAACAAATCGGGCGGGGGGGCCGGAACCGGGGCGTCCAACGGCATGACCGCGGACTCCGGAAGGGCAACGGACGGTGGAGGCAGCGGCTGTTCCGTGTCCGGGGCGGCCTCCGGGATGGGCATCACGGGCGACGGAGAGGCGGGAGGCGGAGCCTCGGCCGGCGGCGGCGGCATGGCCTTCGCGGACGACGGCGACGGGACCGGGGTGGCCGCGGGCGACGGCGCAGGCCTTGGCGTGGCCGCCGGCGTTGCAGGCGTCACCGCGCGGCGGGCCACCTGCGGCGGCCGGTTTCCCGTGAAGATCTCCATGAACTCGGCCATCAGGGGCTGCGGATCGGTTCCCACGCATTCGGCGTAGAGCTTGATGAAACCCCGGCCGTAGAGGGGTGCGGCGATGCGCTGGAAATTCTCGCGCTCCAGATCCTCCACGATCTGCACGAGCATCCGCGTCGACTCGGCCACCTGCTGCGGCGTCAACCCCTTGCGCTCGCGCGCCTCCCTCAACATTTGTCCAAGTGCCATAGCTCCGTTCCGCCTTCCCGCTCGCGTTCACCGTCCGGATGCCGGGTCGTCGCCGCCATCGTCCGATGGGCTGTCCAGATCGGGCGAAGGACCCGCGCCGCCGGCAGCGTCCGCATCGCTCGATGATTCTGAATTCGTGTCAGTATCGGCGTATTCGGACGCAAAATCAACCAATATCTCGCGCGGCGCGGCGCCCTGGGGCGGCCCGATGATGCCCCGTTCCTCGAGAATGTCCATGACGCGGCCGGCGCGCGTGAAGCCGATGCGGAGGCGGCGCTGCAGGGTCGACGTCGACGCCCGCCGCGTCTCGCGGATGACGCGGATCGCCTCGCGCACGATCGCCTCGTCGCTCCCCTCCTCCTCCCCGCCTTCTCCGGCGGCACCGCTCCCTTCGTCCGCCGGCGCCGCCTCGGCCTCTTCGGCCTCTTCGTCCTCGGCGCCCACCTCGCGCACCTTCTCCAGCTTGGTCAGGAACGTGCCGTCGAAAGCGGGCCGGCTGTGCTCCTTGATGAAGGTGACCACGCGGGCGATCTCGTCGTCCCCGATCCAGGCGCCCTGGGCGCGCAACTGGCCGAGTTTGGCGTCGAGGAAGATCATATCGCCCTTGCCGATGAGGCTCTCTGCTCCCTGCGCGTCGAGAATGGTCCGGCTGTCGTTCTTCTGCGCCACCTGGAAGGCCACGCGGCCGGGAATGTTGGCCTTGATGGTGCCGGTGATCACATCGACCGTGGGGCGCTGCGTAGCCAGGATCATGTGGATGCCCGCCGCGCGTGAAACAGCCGCCAACCGCGACACGCTCGCCTCGATCTCCTTGCCGACGATTGACATCAGGTCGGCCATCTCGTCAATGACGATGACAATGTAGGGCAGTTTCCGGGGAAAACCGTCGCCGGCGGTCCCTGGGCCGCCCGCGGCCTCGAACAGATCGTTCTGTTGCACCACCGACCGGCTGTTGAAAGCGGCGATGTTGCGCGTCTTCGCCGTCTGGAACATCTTGAGGCGCTTGTCCATCTCGCCCAGCGCCCAGCGCAGGGCGAAGGCAACCTTCCGGGGATCGGTGATGACCGGCACCAGAAGGTGCGGCAGGTCGTTGTAGGGCGGAAACTCGACGCGCTTGGGATCGACAAGGATCAGACGCAGATCCTCGGGCGTGCGGCTCATCAGCAGACCGTTCAGCATCGCGTTCAGGCAGACGCTTTTGCCCGATCCAGTCTGACCCGCCACCAGCATGTGCGGCAGCGACGCCAGATCGATTACCAGATCGTTGCCGACCACGTCCTTGCCCATGGCCAGCGGCAGGATGTGCGACCCTTTTTTCCATTTCGCACTCGACAGCACCTGCCGCAGCGTCACCCGCTGCGCCACGGGGTTGGGCACCTCGATGCCGCAGACCTTCTTGTTGGGAATCGGCGCCTGGACACGCAGGCTCGCCGCGCCGAGCGCCAGTTGCAGGTTGCGCACCTCGGCGGCGATCCGCTCCACGCGGACGCCCGGTCCGGGGAGCACCTCGTACTGCGTGACCACTGGTCCGGGAATGATGTTGGTCACCTCGACCTGGATGTTGAACTCCTTGAACTTGGCGATCAGGTTGGCCGCCGTCTGCTCCATGTCGCCCAGCGTGGCGCTGTCTTGGGGCAGGGGTGCCAGCAGCTCGATCGGCGGCAGGGTGTAGGGCTCGGGCGGCGGCTCGGGCGGCGGCTCGGGATCGGCGGCAGGCGGCGACTCGACCGCGGCGGCGGCGGCGGCCGCCGCCGCCGTGGAAACCCCGGCCTCCGGAAGCACGTCGGCGGAAGGCGAGGCCGCGCCGCCATGCTGCTCGTGCTGCGCGGCGGCGCGCATCGCCGCCGCTTTCTTGCGCAAGTCGTCCTCCTGCTGCTGTGCCTGCCGCCGTTCCTCGGATGCCTGCCGCTTGCGCTCTTCGAACGCCCGCTGCAGATCCTCTTTGCGCTGCTGCCGCGCCGCGCGCGCCGCCTCCTTCGCCGCCTGCGCCTCTTCCCGCGCCGCCTCCTTCCCGGCCCGGTCCGCCTCCTTGCGCTGGCGCTCCGCTTCGCTCATGGCGCGCTCGCGCCGCGCGCGGAGCCGTGCACGGATGCCGCAGAGGCCCTCCCACAGCGTGTGCACGCCGAACATCATCACGGCGAAGAAAACGGCCAGACACGACGCCGCGATCGCGCCACCGCCCCGGTTCAGCCAGCGCTCCAGAAAACAGGTCATCACCCACTGCCCCGCCACACCGCCCGCATTCGGCGTGATGTTCAACTCGCGCATGGGACCGGCCAGGGAATGAGCCGCCAGCTGCAGCAGCCCGCAGACCATCGCCAGCAGCAGCGCGCCCCACAGCAGCCGCCGGCGCAACCGCACGGGGTGCCCGAACGCCAGCAGCAGGCCGACAACGACCATCGCCACCGGCACCAGCCAGATGGCGACACCGACCAGCGCGTAACTCCAGAACGTCATCCAGGCGCCGACCACCCCCAACAGGTTGGCGGGCGGCACGTTGGCCGGCACGTGCACGAGCGGGACGTCGCGGAAATCATAGGTCAGCAACGCCAGCAGCGGAAACAGGCTGGCGGGAACGAGTACGGCGCCGATCAGCCGCCGGAACAGGGTCGGCGGGGGCGCGGCGGATGTCGTTTTCGTATTGACGGCTTCTTCGGACATGTGCGTCTCACGGCTGCGGATTCACAACGGACGGAACGGCGGGAGCTCCCGGAACGACGGTGACCTCGGGCGGGGAGATCTCCACGGTCTCAACGGCCGAATCATACGGCAGGACGACCTGCACCGGCAGCGTGTTGGAGGTCGTTCCGCCGATCGTCCTCAGGTCCACCATGACCGCCACCTGATTGGTCTGCAGGGCGGCGATCATCTCGGCGCGGCCGCTCAGCCGCACGCCCACCGCTGCCGGCGAGGCGCGCCACGCGCCCCCTCCGCCCGGTGCCGCCGCCAGCAGCACGGGCACGTCCTGGAACTCACGGGTGAAGCGGTCGGCGATGATCTTGACCTCGGCCGAGATCTCGGCCGGCTCGAACTTGACCAGACGGGTCATGCTCGGCTGCAGGATGGGAAGCGTCTTCTTGTATCCCTGCACCCGCCCTTCCACGTCCACGGGCTCGGTCTGCAGCTGCACGCCGTTGGCCACCATGGCGTCGAGCTGGTCGCGCGAACCCGTCACACGGACCGTTCTGGGCGCGTAGTCGATCACCACGCGGCCGCGGTAGGGCTTGCCGACCACAACCGGCTCGGCCACCGGCAAGTTGACCTCGCCGCGCACGTCATAGGTTACCTTCGCCATTTTGGGCTCGATCTTGACCACCCGGATATTCTCCCGGGCCCCGCGCAGCCGGCGCGCCGACAGGCGGAATTCCTCGGTGTTGCGACGGACCATCGAGCGGCTGCCGAAAAGAGAACGCAACCACCGGCGGATCCTGGACACGTTGGCGGCAGGGTCGTTGGAAAAAGCGGGACGCAAGACGAGGCGGAGGTCGCGGCCGCTGAACCGCTGCAGTTCGTTGAGCGTCCCCTGGATCGTCACCTCCGCGGAAAGCGGCTCGATGGTCGCGGCCGCGACCTGCGCCTGCGGGTCGATGTCGATCGGCACCACCAGGGTCTGCGTGTGGCGGATGCTGCCGCGGATGAAGAAATAGAGGAGCGTGGCCAGCAACAGGGCCAACCCCTTCCACTGCCAGTCGAAGACCAGCCACCGGAGCGCGTTGCGTCCGAGACGCGCGAAGTCCAGCTCGGTTGCCGCGTCAGCCATGGCGCACCCCCTGCTTCCGCTTGATGAACTGACGCAGCCGCCGCGTGTTCCAGTGCTCGGGACTCTGGTTCAGCCGCTCCAGAAACCGTCCGAGCGTCATCGGCTTGCCCTCGTCCTCCGGGTCCAGGGCGCGCAGGTAGCGCCGCAGCGCCTCCGCCCGCATGCCGCGGAAGAGTTTCCCGTCATGCGCGATGGAGACGATCCCGGTCTCTTCCGACACCACCACCACCACGGCGTCGGTCGCCTCGCTCAAGCCGATCGCCGCCTGGTGGCGCGTGCCCAGCCCCTTCAATTCGGGCCGCATCCGCTCGGCGAGCGGAAAGATGCAGCTGGCGGCCAAAATCCGCTCGCCGCGGACGATCACGCCGCCGTCGTGCAGCGGCGCCGGCGGGTAGAAGAGACTCTGCAGCAGTTCAGATATCAGCGGGGCGTCGAGCCGGATGCCGGTCTCCTCATACACGCCGAGCGATTCCGAGCGCGCGATCGCGACCAGGGCGCCGATGCGGCGCTCGGCCAGCCGGTCGACCACGTCGTACAGTTTCTCCGAGACCCGCTCGGGGTGCCGCGCAACCGACAGCCGCCAGGGAAGCGAATTGAAAAACGGGTGTTTGCCCAGCATCGCCAGCCCCCGCCGGAACTCGGGCTGGAAGATGATCACAGCGCCCAGGGCGAGGTAGATCGCCAAGCCGCCGAACAACCAGCCGATCACATCGAGGTTGAAGAGGCGGATGGCGGCGAACACGACAAAGACCAGCGTGCCCAGCCCGATCATCATGGCCGCGGCGCGCGTTCCGCGGATGTACCGCAGCAGGTAATAGAGCAGGGTCGCCAGAATGACGATCTGCAGCGCGTCGCGGAACTCGAGTTGGAGGGTTCCGAACATGGTCTATCCCCCGGGGGCCTCCAGTTCAACCGCCGCCAGCACGCGCAGGGCGTCGACGGTTCCGCGCACATCGTGCACCCGCACCACGGCAGCGCCGCGCTGCACGGCCAGCAGGGCCGCCGCCACGCTTCCGGCCGTCCGATCCCCCGGCGCGGCGCGCCCGGTCCATGCGCCGATGCACCGTTTGCGCGACAGGCCGACCACGACCGGCGCGATCCCGGCCACCCGCGCCAACCCGCGCAGCAGCGCCGCGTTGTGAGGCGGCTCCTTGGCGAACCCGAACCCCGGGTCCACCGTGATGGCATCGGCCGCGATGCCGGCCGCGCGGGCGGCGGCGACCGCTGCACGCAGGGCGTCGCACACCTCGCCCACTACGTCGTCATAGTGCGCGAGGCCGTTCATGGTCAGCGGCGTCCCGCGCATGTGCATCAGCACCACCCCCGCCCCGGAGTCCGCCGCCACCCGCCGCATGCCGGGATCGCCGCCGAGCGCCGTGACGTCGTTGATGATGCAGGCGCCGGCCGCGACCGCCGCCGCCGCCACCGCCGCTTTGCGCGTGTCGACCGAAAGCGGCAGCGGCGTGCGCGCGGCCAGGGCGGCAATCACCGGCACTACCCGCCGCATCTCCTCTTCCGCCGGGACTTCCGCCGCGCCCGGGCGCGTCGATTCGCCGCCGATGTCCAGGATGTCGGCGCCAGCCGCCGCCAGGGCCAACCCGTGCGCGACGGCGCGGTCGGGGGCGCCGTCCCAGAGACCGCCGTCGGAAAAGCTGTCGAGGGTGACATTCACGATGCCCATCACCAGCGGCCGCCCCCAGGCGATCTCCCGCCCGGCGCACCGCCACACGCCCTCTGTCCGCTGACTGCCCACCCCACGCTCCGCTGTTGTGACTCGCCCTCTCACGCCGTCGGCACGGGCGGCGGCGGCGGTTCGTCCGCTTCGCCGGCCGCCTTCGGTCCACTCGCCGCATCCACGGAAGGCGACGGTTCGGCCGCCGCTTCGGCCGCCCGGCGCGCCCCGGCCTCGGCCTCCCTGGCGGCGCGCGCCCCGGCCTCGCACTCTTCCCGCCCGGCCCACTCCTCCCGGGTCAGGAAACGGCCGAGCTTCACCAGGTCCGCGACCTCGCGCCCGTCGATCGTCTCCTCTTCGAGCAGCCGCTCGACCAGCGTGTTCAATTGTTCGCGGTGTCCGGTCAGCAGGGCTTCGGCGCACCCGCAGGCCTCCTGGATGAGGCGGCTGATCTCGGCATCGATCTTCTCCGACGTCGCCTCGCTGTGCGCCTGCGAGCGCGAGACCTCCCTCCCCAGGAAGATCAACTCCTGGTTTTCGCCGAACGCCTGCGGCCCCACCACGTCGCTCATGCCGTATTCGCACACCATGTTGTGCGCGATCTGGCTGGCCATGCGGATGTCCATGCGCGCGCCGGTGGAGATGTCGCCGGTGTGCAGTTTCTCGGCGATCCGCCCGCCCATGAGCACGGCGAGGGTGTCGAGCAGCTCGCTGCGCGTGCGGTTGAGCACGTCGCGCTCGGGGAGTGACAGGGTGGCGCCCAGCGCCTGGCCGCGCGGGATGATCGTGACCTTGTGCACCGGCTCGGTGTGCTGCAGCAGCACCTGGGTCAGGGCGTGTCCCGCCTCGTGCCAGGCGGTGATGCGGCGCTCGGCTTCGCTCATGGCGCGGCTGCGGCGCTCGCGCCCCCACAGCACCTTGTCGCGGGCCTCCTCCAGGTCGGCCTGTTCGACGGCCTCCTTGTTCTGGCGCGCCGCCAGGAGCGCCGCCTCGTTGAGCAAGTTGGCGAGGTCGGCGCCCGAGAACCCGGGGGTGCCGCGCGCCGTGCGGCGCAGGTCGGCGGTCGGTCCCAGCTTCAGCTTCTGCGCGTGCATCCGCAGGATCTCCTCGCGGCCATCGAGCGTCGGCAGGTCGATGACGATCTGGCGGTCGAAGCGGCCGGGGCGCAGCAACGCGGGATCGAGCACGTCGGAGCGGTTGGTCGCGGCGATGATGATCACCCCCTCGGAGGTCTCGAAGCCGTCCATTTCGACCAGCAGGGCGTTGAGCGTCTGCTCGCGCTCGTCGTGCCCGCCGCCGATCCCGGTGAAACGGCTGCGGCCGACCGCGTCGATCTCGTCGATGAAGATGATGCAGGGGGCGTTTTTCTTCCCCTGCTCGAACATGTCGCGGACGCGCGAGGCGCCGACGCCCACGAACATCTCGACGAAATCGGAGCCGCTGATGCTGAAGAACGGCACCCCCGCCTCGCCCGCGATCGCCTTGGCCAGCAGGGTCTTGCCCGTGCCGGGCGCCCCCATCAGCAGCACGCCCTTGGGGATCCGCCCGCCCAGTTTGGAGTATTTCTGCGGCGCCTTGAGAAACTCGACGATCTCCAGCACCTCCTCCTTCGCCTCCTTGATCCCCGCCACGTTGGCGAAGGTGATCTTCTTCTTGTCCTGGTTGAGCATCCTGGCGCGGCTTTTGCCGAAGCTCATCGCGCCCATCCCCGCCGCCCGCACCTGGCGCATGAAGATGAAGTAGAGCAGGCCGATGAAGAGGACCACCGGCAGCAGTTGGATCATCAGGCTGGTCCAGAACGAGCTGTTTGGCACCGTCTTCGGCTGCACCTTGTGGGCGCGCAGCCGATCGCCCAGCCGCACCGCGTCGGAATCGAGCACATCGAGCCTGAGTTTCTGCTTCCCCGTGGTCACGGCGCGCACGTGGAGAATGCCGCTCGCAGGATCGGGGACGAACTCCACCTGTCCGATCTCCCCTTGTTCGGCCAGGCGCTCCAGTTCCTGCTCGGAAACGTCGCGCACGCCGCCCACCCCGCCGCCGCGGCCGGAGAGCATGAAAAGGGTCATGCCCAGCAGGGCCAGCACCATCAGCCAGGCCAGGAGAAACCGCCGCGGCGGCCCGCCCTCGGGACGGTTTCCGGTCCCTTCGCGGTTCGGGTCGGGCGGCGCGGGCGGTCCCTCGTGTCTCGTCGGTTCGTTCGTCATCTCGAAACATACTCCTGATAGGTCGCTTCAGTATAGTATCCCCGCGGGCAGGGGTCAACGTTGCACACCCCGTTACAGCTTCAAACGCCGACGGGCCGACGCAAACATCCGTCCAATCAGTTCCTGGTAGCCGACACCCGCCAACCGGGCGAGGATCGGCAGGTCGGAATGAACCGGATTGAGGCCGGCCAGCGGGTTGACCTCGAGGAACTGCGGCCGCTCCGCCGCGTCGCAGCGGATGTCAACGCGGCCACCGTCGCGGCACCCCAGTACGCGCCAGGCGTCGAGCGCCACGCGTGCGGCGGCCGCGGCGACCGGATCGGTGGCGGGGTCGCACAGGCGATAGCGGACGCGATCCTCGTACTGGTCCTTGTTGCTGTAGGAGTAGACGCCAGGTTCGGCTTTGCCCAGCAACAGCACCTCCATCGTGCCCACCACGCGCGCCTCGCGGCCGGTGCCGGTGATCCCAGTCGTAAACTCGCGTCCGGCAAGAAACGGTTCGATCAGCGCCGACTGCCCGAAGCGGGACACCAGTTCGTCACAGACCGCCCGCAGGTCGCCGCGGCTCTGAACCACCGACTTCGCAGTACAGCCCTTGCCCGTCCCCTCGGCGACCGGTTTGACAAAATAGGGACCGTTGAACCGCAGTCCGTCGAGATCGCCGGCGTCGCTGTAAACGCAGAAATCGCTCGTCGGCACGCCGGCGTCACGGATGACGCGCTTGGTCATCCCCTTGTGCAGGGTCAGCGCGAGCACCAGCGGATCGGAGAAGACATAGGGAACCCCGTAGAGGTCGAGAATCGCCGGCACCTGGGCCTCGCGGCCCACGCCCCGCACCCCTTCGCAGATGTTGAAGACAGCGGTCGCCGGCCACCAGCCGTTCGGTCAGCCGCTTCGCGTGACCGATGCGGTCGGTTTCGCAGCCAAGGGCACGCAGCGCTTCCTCGATGCCATCAATGGTGTCGGGGCGGTCGAACTCGGCGGCCGCTTCGGCGCTGAATCCCATGGCGAGATAGTCGCTCTTCAAATCGTATGTCAATCCAACCCGCATGACGCACTCCCCTTTCGAAAGACCTCCGCGCCCCCGTGAGACAAGGACGGCGTCGTCAGGGTTGAATATGTCATAATTCGGATACGCCCGCAAGGGTGCCGACAGGGCTATTTCCC
>CAYVKQ010000024.1:0-19024 GCA_964451945.1 uncultured Lentisphaerales bacterium | reverse complement strand
CCTGATCGCCGGCCACTCCCCGGTCCTTGCCGCGCCCACCCACGCGCTGAAGAGCGTCGTCGTCACCAATGCGACGCTGACCTTCACCAACTGGGCCGCCATTGCTGCGGTAGGCGCCGCGGGTGGCATCGAACCTGCTGTCCGCGTCGCCGCACGGAAGTGCGAACAAACCTGAAACCGGCGTTGGATCTCACCATGAAGGGCATGAAGGGCACGAAAAGGTTGGGTGGCGCGGGCGTCCCGCCCGTGAAAGGCGGGCTGGATGTCTGTGCCACACCCATGCCGGCGGATTTTTGCACGTAACTAAAGGAGAGATGACGATGGAGATGAAGCGGATGAGAGGGTGGCTGTTGGGCGCCAGCGCGGCGCTGGCCTGTGTTTCGTTGAATGCGGCACAGACCGACCTGCGCGGCATCACCGCGATCTACGTGGACAACGATGCGCCGAAGGAGGAAAAGGACGCGGCCAGCCGGTTTGCCGGCCTGTTCGGCAAGGCGATCGGAACCAAGGTCGCCGTCAATCCGAAGGACCGTCCCTACAGTCCGACGGCGGAGAACGCCCTCTTTCTCGGCAAGCGCCTGGCGCTGGAATCGGGACTGCTCAAGCAGGCCGACCTCGACAAGCTGGTCTGGGACGGGTTCGCCATCGGCTTCGGCGGGGGACGCGCGGCGATCGCCGGCAACCGCGACACCTCGGTCAACAACGGCGCCGTCGAGCTGCTGCTGCGGATGGGCTACATCCTGGGCGATTTCCACCAGACGCCGCTCGATCCGCAGCCGACGTTCGTGTTCGAGGACGGGGTCATCGCGCGCAGTCCGGCCTTCGAGTACCGCAGCGGCAGCTGGATCTGGTGGCACCGCACGAACCCCGGGTTGCGCGGCAACCCCAAGGCGGCGCTCGATTCCGAGGTGCTCAAGAACACGCAATTGGACAACACGCACACCGCTAACTACCTCGTGCCGAAGCAGATCTACCAGAAGGACCATCCCGAATATTACGCCATGAATCTGCAGGGCGAGCGGAAGCTTACCTCGGACAACGACTTCTACACCCATCTCTGCCTCTCGAATCCCAACGTGCAGCGGATCGCCGTCGAACGGATGGTCGGCTGGGTGAAGATGCAGCCCGAGAGCATTTATTTCGGCGTCTCGCAGGGGGACGGCCACGACTGGTGCCAGTGCGACGCCTGCAAGGCCCACGACGTCGCGCCCGGCAACTATTCCGACCGCATCCTCAAACTGCTGGTCAACCCCGTGGCGCGCGCCGTGGCCAAGGTGCGCCCCGACGCCAAGATCGTCATGCTCTCCTATTGCGGTTCCGACGAACCGGCCGTGCGCGAGCGTCTCGAACCGAACGCCTACATCATGTACTGCCCCTACCACGGCATCGCGCTCTCCATGGCGCACCCGATGACCCATCCGCTCAATGCCGAGGCACGGCGCCAGTTCGAGGGATGGCGCAAGATCGCGCCCGACAACCTCAAGGTCTACGAGTACAACATCGGCTTCATCCCCTCCTGGGAAGCGTGGGGCGAAAAGCTGAAGTGGTACCATGAAAAGGGGGTCCGCACCGGCATCGTGATGTGCGGCATCCCGGCGCAGTTCCGCTGGCTGTTCGCCTACATCCACGACCAGCTCTCGTGGGATATCGACGCCGACGTGAAGCAGCTGATGAAGCGTTACCTGCGCGCCGTCTACGGTCCCGCCGCCCCCCATCTGGAGGACTACTTCGACGAGGCGAACAAGCGTCTCGGCAAAGGCTACGCCATGGGCATCCACGGCTGCTCGTGGACCGGCTACTTCAGCGAAGGCGCCATCACGCGCATGCTCGGGGCGTTCGACCGCGCGCTGGCCGCCGTCGCCGGCGACGAACGGCGCACGCGCGACCTGAAGGCCGAGCGCGAACACATCGTCGGCGCCTATCTCTGGAGTGTCGACGCCGCCATCCTCTCGGGCGAAAAGAAGCCGCCGTCGGCCGCCGACCGCAAGGGCAAGGTCGGCGCGCTCGACTGGAGGATCACGCGCTCCGACCGGGCGAGCGCGCGCCGGCTGGTCGCGGAACGCCTGCGCGGGAATCTCGACGACCTCGCGGCGCAGGAGGCGGTCCTGGCCGACGAAACGAAGCAGAAAGCGCACACGAAGGCGACCGAAGACGCGAAGAAGGCGGTCCGTTCCATGCGCTGGCTGCTGGAGCGTTTCGGACCGATGACGCTTCCCGAGGACGCGCCGGTGGCGGAGCTGGCCCGCCTCTATCTCGAAAAACCGGAGCAGGCGGTGGCCAAGCATCCCTATCGGGCGCCGCCCGCCGCCGTGGCGGAACCGCTGCCCGGCGGCAACGGCGTGCTGCTCCCCGCCGCCATTTTCCGCGACGCCTACGGGCCGGTGTTCTACAGCTGGTGGTGCAAGCCCGGCCGCAACGCGGCGATCATCTACGCGCCGCGCTCGCCGCGGCCTTCGGTCATGCGCGCCTCCTTCACCCTGGAGAAGGCGCCAGCCGGCGGAGCCACCCTCGACATGGAGGGGCAGGACTCGCAGAACGATCTGCTGCCGCCGGCGCAGATCCGCATCACGCTCAACGGCGCGGTGGTCTACGAGGGCGACTGCGGCTTCGTCAAGAAGGGGTGGTCGCGCCGCGACTTCCCCGTCGCGGCGGGTGTGCTCAAGGCGGGGGAGAACGCGCTGGAAGTCCGCAATGTGTACGAAGGAACCGCCCGCCTCGACGGCTGGTGGTTCGCCTTGTCCGAAGCGAAGATCACGTTCGGGAAGTGACCGCATGAAAAAAGTGGAAAAGGCGGGGCGAACCGTCCCGGCGCGCCGGATCGGCGGCGGTTTCTGCGGGACTTCGGCGGCTCGCCGGGGACGGCTCGCCCTACCCGTGGTACCGGATCGCCAGACGGCAAAGCGAACCGTCCCGGCGAGCCGGAGCGGCGCAACGGTTTTTCTGGCCGCTCTTCTCTTCGCCGCATGCCTGGTGCGTCCGGTCGCGGCGGCGGAGCCTGCGGCGGCACCCGATCCGGCCGCCGCGTTGGCGCTGACCGACGAGAACCAGGACGCCGTCGCCAACGCGCTGACGGCGGTCTATGTGGCCGGGCCGCTTAGCGGCACCGAGGCGCAGGGCTTGCGGCGGTTGCGCGAGGGGTTCCGCGACGCGTACCACCGTTTTCTGCCGACAACCAACGCGTATGCTCCCGACACGCCGGTGATCGTGTTCGGCAAACGGTCGGCGCTGGTCGCCGGTCTGGCGGCACCCGAAGAACTGGCGGCGCCGGGTGCGTGCGTGCTGCGGCGGCGCGGGGCGGCGATCGTGGTGGCGGGGGCGACGGACGACGCCACGGGCCGCGCGGCCGACCTGCTGCTGGCGGCGCTGGCGCACCGGGCGACGGTCAGCCCCGGCGGGGTCACCCTGGCGGCCCCCGCCTGGACGTCGGCCTACCGGACCCGCTACGGCGGGGCGACCTTCACGATCCCGACGCGCGAGGCGGTGGGCGTCTATGTGCTCAGCAACAGTTTCACCCACGCCGGGCGGACTCCGATCCTGAAGGGGCGGTTCCGGATCGCCGGCAAGCCGCCTGTCCATCCCGTTCTGCTGACGCTGGAGGGGCTGGACTGCGACCATCCCGTGGCGCCGGCCGAGATCCGCGTCGCGTTGAACGACACGGTTGTGCACGAAGGGCCGCTCCACTTTTCGAAACGGTGCTGGACGCGCCAGAGTTTCGCGGTCCCCGCCGGCGCCCTGCGTTCCGGCGACAACCTCCTCCGCGTCGCCAACATCTGCGATCCGGCGAGCATCACCAACTGGTTCGAGCGGTGGGTGCTCTTCACCGGGGCCGACATCCGGTATGCCGATTTTCCCCACCATGCGCGGGAGGCCGCCGTACCGCCCGGGCTGGCGCCCGGCGCCACAATCGTCTTCATGGGCGACAGCATCACGCATCAGTGCCTCTACACCCGCTACCTGCGCCTCTTCTACGCCACCCGCTACCCCCGCATCCCGGTCCGCGTCTACAACGGGGGGGTCGGCGGCAACGTCGTTTCCAGCGCGTTCAAGCGGTTTGCATGCGACATCGCGGAACCCGGTCCGGCGATCGTGGCGGTCTTGTTCGGCATGAACGACGCCGCCTACCAGCCGTTCGACGAGAAGCGCCTGGCGGCGTACCGCGGGCAGACGGCGCAGCTGGTGGACCGTATCCGCGGGGAGACCTCGGCGGAGCCGCTGCTGCTGACACCGACGTTCCATGACAAACCGGAGGAGGCACCGACGGAGGGGTACAACGCCACGCTGGTCCGCTTCGGCGACGCCCTCCGGGAGATCGGCCGCGAAAAGCGCGTTCCCGTGATCGACCTGAACGCGCCGATGGCCGCGGCGGCGGCGGCCCTGCGGCGCATCGATCCCGCTTCCCGACTGGCCGATCCGGTTCATCCCGACAAGCGGGGGCACTTCGTGATGGCCTACGCGTTTCTCAAGGGGGTGGGTGTCCGCGGGACGGTCTCGTCGGTGGTCCTCGACGTGAAGAGCGGCGCGGCTCGGACGGAGGCGTGCCTGCTGGCGCGCGTGCGTCTGGCGGGGGATGCCGCGTCGTTCGATCTGCTGGCGCACGCGCTGCCGTTCCCCTATCCCGAGGATGTGCGGGCGGTCCTGAGCGTCGTTCCCTTCACGGAGGAGCTGAACCGCGAATGGGTGCAGGTCGAGGGCCTGCGGGAGGGGCTCTACGAATTGCGGATCGACGACGAGGCGGTCGGCGCCTACCTTGCCGGAGACTTGGCCCGCGGCATCCATCTCGCCGATACGGCGGCGACGCCGCAGCACCGTCAGGCAAGGACGGCGCTCGCCCTCGGCGACCGGATCGCCGACGCCGTCCACGAGCGGCGCGACTTCAGGCTGAAAGAGATGCGCAAGGGGCTGCTGCAGGCCGACGGCACCTACCGCACGACGATGCAGAAGCTCGTGAAGGACGACGCCGGCAAGACGAAATGGGTGACCGACGAGGAGGCCGAGGCGGCCTTCGCGCGCGAAGCCGGCGGCCAGGAGCGGCTGCTGCGCGAGATCGCGGCGATGGAGGATGAGCTTTACAGCCTGTGCCAGCCGCGGTGGCGTCATTACAGCCTGACGCGCCTCGGCGACGCTGCGCCGTGAGGGCTGTGCGCGGGGGGCGGGGCGAATCTGGCGGATGGCACGAACCGTGCTAAAGGAGGGTTGTTGAGAAACCTCGGGTGGTGGGGGCGGATCTTCGGGCCGTCCGCGGACGTTTCGGAAAAACGCCCCTGCCAGTGGCGTGTTTGCAGGCAGTTCTGCAAGCACCTGTTGCTGAGAAAGAAGGAGACTCTTGCATAGCCCCTCGTGGCATGGGCGTCCCGCCCATGGAACACGGGCAAGATGCCCGTGCCACACCTGCAAACAAGGGTTTTTGCAGGAGTCTCAGAAGGAGAAAATGAAGCAGCTTCCTGCATTTGCCGTTACAGGATTGTTCTTCTCGGTTCTGATCTGCGCGGCGACAAGCCGCGCCGATGAGGCCGTGGTCTCCGGGATCCGCGCCTTTCACTGGCGCGGCCAGACGTTTGTGCAATGGGAGGAGCGGGAGTGCGCGGCGTGGACGACGTTCTCCGTCTACCGCTCGGATCATCCGATCACGGACGTGGCCGCGCCCGGCGTCGACTGCCTGGCGCGCGAGATCATCCCCCGTTCGGGCCGCAGCTTTTTCGCGCTGAAACGGCTCGGCTTCAAACGGCCGCTGCCGTGCAACGAAAAGCGGAGCACCGTCATCGGCTCGCCCAGCGCGAAGGTCGAGATGACGGGGCTTCCGCTGCCCGACCGGCGCGGCCGGACCTCGATCACGGGCGGCATTTTCGTGCATACGGCGCGGCAGGAGGGGAAGGGCTACTACGCAGTGACGCACACGCCGCACGGGCAGCCCGAGGCGACGGCGCTGGTCCGCGGGAAAAACGCGCTGCGCAAGCCGGTCGCGGAAAAACCGGAGAAGCCGCAGCCTTATCTCATCGACGCGAAAGGCGAGGTGCCGCGCGAGCCGGTCGACGGCAAACGCCTGCCGTTCAAGATCTGGCTGCACGCGATCGCGGGCATCGTCGATCAGGCCGCGCCGGTCCTCTACGGCGTTGAAAATTACCGCACCTATCTGTTGTGGATGCCGCCGGAGTGCGGCTGGCGCGAGGGGTTGCCGACGATTTTCTATGTCAAGACCAACGGCAATAAAACCGGCGACTGGATCGAGCTGCAGCCCGACGACAGCAACTTCGCCTTCATGGGGTTCGCCAACACCTGGTGGTTCGGCTACAACGAGAACATCCTCCACCCGGAGCGGATGCCCCAGGGCGTGGTCCGCCTCTACTCGCAGAAGAAAATGCGCCACATCATCGAGTGGCTGTTCCAGGAATATCCCGTCCTCGATCCCGCCACGACCGAGGTCATGGGGCCATCGATGGGCGGGACGGGCGCGCTCCTGTTCGGGTTGCGCAATCCCGACCTGATCGCGGGGATCGACGCCAACGTCCCGGCCGGCAACCTGCCCAAGCTGCCGGGGGCGCAGGCGTCGCTCGACGACCTCTTCGGTCCGCGCGACGCCGACATCCGCACCGAGGACGGCCATTCGGTCTGGGACGAGCTCAACAACGCCTGGTATGTGCAAAACCACGACGATCTGCCGTTCGTGCGGGTGGTCAACACCCGTTACGACACGTGGATGGAGTGGCAATACACCGTTCCCTTCCTGCGCGCCCTCGACGAGGCGGGGCACAGCTTCGCCGCCTGGTGGAGTCCCGCCGGCCATAACGGCAACAGCCCGCACATCATTCCACTATTCGACGGGCTGGCCGCGGCCCACATCGTCCGCACCGATGTGTCGCGGCCGGGCATTTCGGGATTCACGCTCAACGACGACTGCGGCGACGGCCGCGTGGAGAGCGGCAGCCGCTATGGCGGCATGAACCTTCAGGTCTGCTGGAAGGTCGACCAGGACGCGTCCGACCGCTATGCCGTCACGTTCCGTCCCGCCGCCGGGATCGTCGCCGGTTTCTGGAAAGAGGCCGCTTTCACGTTCACGCCGCGGCGCCTGCAGGCGTTCGCGCCGCCGCCCGGAGCGGCGGTGCGCTACGAGTCGGCCATTGGCGGCAAGGTGATCGACAGCGGCGCCGCCAAGGCCGATTCCGGCGGTCGTCTGCGCGTTCCCGTCGCCCTCAAAGGACAGACGGGTGCGGTGACGGTGACGCTGACGATGGAGAAACCCGCAACGACACCCTGATGACGCTTGTCGCTCAAAATGTCATTCCAACCAAAAGGCGAGGCTCATGATGAAAACACTGTTGAAGGGAAAACCTGCGGCCGGGCGGCTGCTTGGTGTCGCGTTGGCGCTGGTGGCGTGTGCCGGGGCGCGGCCGCTGGGCGCGCAAACGACGCTCGGGGAGTTGCAGCGCATCGTGGTCGACGGGAAGGCGGCCGAACACGAGCGGCATGCGGCGGGCGTGTTGAGCCGCACGCTGAAGCGGATGGGCGGACCTGCGCTGGCGGTGACGAACGTGCCGGCGAAGGGGGCGTCCCGCATGATCGTGGTGGGGCGCGCCGCCGTGGACGCGGGGCTGATCGGCGAGGCGGAGTTGGCGGCGGTGTTGCCCGACGGCTTCGTGCTGAAGGCGAAGGATGGCGTGATCGCGCTCGCCGGTCCCCGTCCGCGCGGCTCGATCTACGGCGCCTACGCGCTGCTCGAACGCCTGGGCTACCGCTGGTTCACGCATGGCGTGGAGCGGCTGCCCCCGGCGCTGCCGGCGGTCTTGGAAAACACGACGCTCTCCGAAAAGCCCTCCTACGCCTTCCGTTCGGGGAGTCCATGGGAGCTGCGGGCGTCGCTGGGCGACATCGCCGACCCGCGCAAGGCGCTGAATCCGGAGCTGTTCGCGACCGACAGCAACCTCTGGATCGACCACACGCCCGGCTACCTGGTGCCCAAGAAGCTCTACTACGACGCCCATCCCGAATACTACGCCATGAAGGTGAACGGGGAGCGGATTCCCAAGAAGACCAGCGACGCCTACATCCACCTGTGCCTCTCCAATCCCGACGTCGTCCGCATTTCGATCGAGCGGACGCTGGGCTGGATGCGCCTGCAGCCGGAGCCGCGCTATTTCTGCATCACCCAGGGCGACGGGACGCAGTGGTGCCAGTGCGACGCCTGCAAGGCGTTGGACGTGCAGACCGGAAATTACGCCGACCGCCTGCTGACGTGGGTGAACGCCATCGCCCGCGCCGCGCAAAAGGAGTTTCCGGAAAAGATCATTCTGACCGCCGGCTATTGCGGCAGCGACACCGCGCCGCTGCGGGAGCGTCCCGAGAAGAACGTCCGTGTGATGTATGCGCCCTACTGGGGCGTCGCCCTTTCCGAACTGCACCCGCTGACCCATCCCGCCAACGCCGAGGCGTTGAAGCAGCTTGAGGCGTGGCTCGCGGTCGCTCCCGATCAAATCTACATCTACGACTACAACATGTACTATGTCCCGACGTGGGACGTCATGGCCGAAAAACTCAAGTGGTACCACGCGAAGGGAATCGAGGGGATCTGGTTCTGCGGGGCACCCACCTGTTTCCGCGAGCTCTTCCAATACGTCACGCGCCGCCTGTGCTGGGACGTGACCCTCGATCCCGAAGCGTTGAAACGGGAGTATGTCGAGGCGGTGTACGGGCCGGCCGCGCCGCACATGCTGGCCTATTTCGCGCGGGTCAAGGCGCGCCTGGCCAAGGGGTTCCCGCGCGGCATCCACGACTGGTTCACCCCCGTGGCGTTCTATGACGACGGTCATCTGACGGAGAGTCTCAAACTGTTTGACCGCATGGTCGAAGCGGTGCGGGACGATGCGCGCCTGAGCGGCCTGTTGCGCCAGGAGCGGGAGATGATGGTCGCCGACTTTATGGCGGGTGCCTCGTTCGGCCGCACCGGTGTCCCCGAAAACCTGCGGCGGCAGGCCGTGGCGCTGCTGACCGGCGCGGTCGCCGAGCAGCTGCGGGCGTTTGAAGAAATCGATGCGCAGCGGCAGGGGAGCGAGCTGACGGCGGTGGCGCGGGCGGCGTTGGACAAGCGGCACGCCGACGCGGTCAAAGCGCTGACGGGCCGCTTCCGCGCGTCGGGCATCCGGCCGCCGGAGGGCGATCCCGTCGCGTTCGCCCGCGCCTTTCTCAAAGCGCCGGAAGAGACGGCCCGAGCCCACCTGCCGCCGCCGGAATATCCTCAGACCGCGGCGGAAAAGACCGCCAAGGGGGTCCGTCTGCCAGCAACAGCGTTCAGCGGCGGACACGGTCCGATCAGAGATTCCTGGATGTTGGACGAGGCGCGCGTCGGCATGGCCCTTTACGCTCCCGCGAGTCCGCGGCCCTCGGTCATGCGCGCGACCTTCCCCTGTGACCGCCCGCCCGCGGGCGCGTGCACCATGCGGCTGGAGGGCAACGGCGGCGATAAAGACCTGCTGCCTGCGACCGGGATCGCCGTCACGATCAACGACCGCGAGATCTACCGCGGTCCCTGCGGCTTCGGCCGGCGCGCATGGTCGTGGAGCACGCTTCCAATTCCGGCCGGCGCGTTGAAGGCGGGCGAGAACACCCTCGTGATCGCGAACGTGATGCCCGGACAGCGCCTCGACCATTTCTGGTGCGAAATCGCCGAAGTGCAAATAGATTTCTGAAACCGGGAGGTGGAAAATGCAGATGAATCGAAACAAGCGGCGTGCGGCGCGTTCCGTCAGGGGGATCGTGTTGCGCGCGACAGTCGGTTGCGCCCTGATGGGGTTCCTTCAAACGGAGTCGTTGTCCATGACCTGCAATATCGCCCGTCCCTATAATCCGCAATTGGGTGGCGCGGCCCCCGTTTTTTCGCGGGTGCGCGAAAACCTCCTTTTCGAACGGGGCGACCGCATCGAGTTCTTCCTCTTCGGCCCCCTGCGTCCGCTGCGCGCGACCTGGGCGCTGAAGCGCAACGGCGTCGTCCTGCCGTTCGCCACCGGCGACGCGGAGCCGCGTCAGGATCAGTCGGTGCGGGTGGAGATCCCCGAGCGGGAGCTGGCGCCGGGGTTCTACGACGTGGCCGTCTCGATCTGGGCGACCGAGACCAACCGCGCCGACAAGACGGTGAGCTTCGGTTACCGTGTCGACAAGATCCCGCTCGCCGTTTCCCGTCCCGGCGATTTCGACGCCTTCTGGGAGAAGGGCAAAGCCAAGCAGGCGGCGCTGCCGCTGAATGTTGCCGAGACCTTCGTGCGCGAACTCGACGACGCGGCGATCTCGGACTACAACGTGACGAGCGCTTCGATCCCCGAACACGTCGATCCGGCGGGCGAACGCTGCCGCGCGATCCGCCTCTTCAAGGTGCAGTTCGACGCGCCGGGCGGCAAGCGGATCCATGGCTGGCTGACCGTGCCGCAGGGAAAGGGGCCCTTCCCCGCGATGCTCGTGCTGCCCGGCGCCGGTTGCGGCGCCATCCCGGCGCCGGTCGAACACGCCCGCCACGGCTACGTCTCGCTGATGATCCAGATCCACGGCATGGAGGTCGATCAGGCGACCTATAAAACGCCCGCGGGATACTTGAAGCAAACCGATGGTCCGCCCGAAGAGGCCTACTACTACAACGTCTACCTCGCCTGTGCCCAGGCGGTCCGCTACCTGGCGTCGCGTCCCGATGTCGACGCGAAGCGGATCATGACCGTCGGAGCGTCGCAGGGGGGGCACCTCGCCATTGTCACCGCCGCGCTCTGTCCCGAGGTCGCGGCGGTCGTCAGCGGCATCAGCTACTACGGCTACTGGCCGCTGCGCGACCAGGTCGCCGCGCTGAACCGGGCGAAGCAGGACGGCCGCGACGCCCCCGTGCCGCCGCCGTTCGACCGCAACGACCCGCGGCAACACGCGTTGAGCTACTACGACACCGCCAACTTCGCGCCACTGGTCAAGGGCGCGACCCTCATGGGCGTCTGTCTCAGCGACACCCCTTCGCCGGCGCCGACCGTGCAGGCGGTCTTCCGCCGCCTGGGCGCGTCGCGCAAGGAGCTGGTCTGGAGCGCGGGCACCAACCACGACTTCATCATCCCCTTTGAACGGCAGGCCTGGGAGTGGGTCGACCGCGTCAGCGGGTATGCAAGGAAGGACACCTCAACCAAGGGCCGTTGAAACGGGCGGACTCGCGCGAGATGTCCTACTGAACCCTGAACCCTGAACCCTGACCCCTGACAAGGAGCAATATGAACCTACGCGGTAATGACCGGTTTCTTGTGACCGGCTTCCTGGCGGTGTTTGTGGGCGCGGTTGCGGCGGTGGCGCAGCCGGCTCCCGCCGCCGTCGGGCTGGACCCGGACGGGTGGACGGGAATGACGAAGGCGACCTCTCGGCCCGTCGTCGGCGCGCCGCAGGAGGGGGTGGCGTTTGCCGGCCCGGGACGATGGCGGCATGTGGAGAAACTGGCTTGGGGGGACGCGGAGCGGATCCGTGTGCGCTTGCACGCTTCAGGACCCGGCCAAGCGGAGTTGGCGTTTACCAGCGGCGGTGGCACGCTCAGCCGTGGCTTCTCTTTCAGCGCGGGGGAGCAGGTCAAGACCTTCTCCGCGCGTGCGTTTGTCCGCGACGGTGGCGGCGATTGGCACGCGGTCGACGGCGTGGTGCTGGAGGTGAAAGATAAGGTGGCCGTCACGCTGCTGGCCGTTGAAGCCATCACCGGCGAGGCGAATGTCCCTGACGACGGACGCCTTTACGTCGGCGAGGCGCTCTCGCGCTTTACCGCCGAGGGGGACGCGTGGCCCGTGCACGCGATCCTCGATGGCGACACCTATCCGCCGCGCATCGCCCCGGCGGGGAAGACGCTGGCCGACCAGCTCGAACGCCTCTACGGGGTCAGGGTGCCGGTCAATCCCGACGGCCTGACGCCGGACAAGGCGGCGGCCAATGTGCTGCTGGTCGGCCGCGCGGCGGCGCTCGCCGCGGGTACGGCCGGGGCCGATGAACTGCGCGGCCTGGGGTTTAACGGGTTTCTCGTCCGGCCGCGTCACACGACGCTGACGATCGCCGGGAACTCGGTGCAGGGGACGAGCTACGGCGTCTTCCGCTACCTGGAAAAGAACGGTCTGGCTTTTTATGATACCGACCGTTTCGCCCGCGTCGCGCCGGCGGAGCGTCTCGCCGCCGCCATCACGTTTTCCGATCGCCCGTTCTTCAACGGCAAGCGGGTATCCGCGCCCTACTGCGTCTTTGGCGACAGCTCGTCAACCCTTTCGCTGGGCGACGCGCGCGCCTCCGGGATCGACGAGGAGTTCCCCTGCGACAAGACCCTGTGGCTCGACCACACGGCGGCGTTTCTGGTGCCCAAGACGCTCTACATGAAGGATCACCCCGACTACTACCTGCTGCGCGCCAACGGCGAACGGATGGGTCCCGACACGCTTGACGTGCGCCTGTTGCTCTGCTCCACCAGCGAAGGGGCGCAGCGGGTCGCCGCCGAACGGGCGGAGCGGTGGCTCGACGCGCAGAACGAGCGTTATGTGTTCGTCGTCCAGCAGGGCGACAGCAACGACAAATGCGTCTGCAAGGGGTGCGCGGCAAAGCGCGCCCAGGGGTGGAACGAAGCCGACCTGATGCTGCACTGGGTCAACGCCGTGGCCCGCCGCGTCAACCGGAAACATCCCGACAAACTGCTCTACTGCTTCGGCTACATGGACGCGGTGGAGCCGCCCAACATCTTGAAGCCCGAGGCCAACGTCGTCGTCCTCTACTGCCCGTGGCCCGGACCGATGTCGGCGCCCAACGGGTTCCGTGATTTCGACGCGCCTGAAAACACCTTCGCCCGGCGCCACCTCGAAGGGTGGCTGGCGGCCGTCGGCGGCGACCACCTGGGCATCTACGACTATGCCGGCGGGGCGTCGCTGTCGCACCGCCGCATGGCCGACCGCATCAAATGGTGCGCGCGGCGCGGCATCCGCGGCGGGTTCTGGTATTGCGGACAGAGCCGCATTTTCGGCAAGCTGTTCAACTATCTGAACGCGCGGCTCAACTGGGACCCGTTTCTCGACACGCCGCGTCTGGAGCGTGCGTTCATCCGCCACTACTACGGCGACGCCGCCGAGGCGATGGGGGCCATCTATTTCGGCATCTTCGACCGCATCGACGCCGATCTGCGCAACAACGGCGGGCATCCCCACCCCGGCTTTTTCGAGCGAACGTTTGTCGAGACGGTGTTCGCCCGTTTCGAAGAGGCGGTGCAGAAGGCCCCCACGCCCGCCATCCGTGCCGAGATCGAAAGCGACCGCGACCAGTTCGTCGATATCGGCGTGGCGGTGCTCGCGCCGCGCGACGCGCCCGAGTTGGACGACGAACGGCTCTCCCGTTTCACGCTGTTTCTGCGGCGCAAGCTCGATGCGCAGGTGGCGGTGCTGGGCAAACAGCGCGAAATCGCGGCCAAGGCCGGCAAGCCGCAGCCCGGTTGGAAAGGGATTGCCGACGCCGTGTGGGGTTGGACGCGCGTCAGCATCGGCGGGGAAGCGGACGAGGCCCTCCCCGCGCGGCTGCGCGAGCTGATGGCCGATCCGGCGGGCGTCATCCGCCAGCACCGGGTCACCGATTTCACCGAGCCGCTGCCGTCGGGCATGCGCCTCCCCGCGATGGCTTTTTCCGGCGCCTGCGGCCCCACCTTCTACCAGTGGAAATGCGAAGGGCGCGTCGCGGCGTGGGTCCGCGGCGCCATGACCGACGTCTCGGAGATGCGGGCGCGCTTCTCGCTGGCCGGCGCGCCGGCCGGCGGCGAGGCGGTGCTGGCGATCGACGGCCAGGACAGCGACGACCTCACTGCCGCGGCCGCGCCGATCCGCATCACGCTCAACGGACAGACGGTGTTCGAGGGCCCGAACGGCTTCGTCAAGCTCGGCTGGTCGAAGCGCGAATTCACTTTTCCGGTCCGCTATCTCAAGGCCGGGGAGAATGTGCTGACGGTTTCAAACACGGCGGTGAGCGACGCGCCGTCGAGCTGGTTCATGCTCAGCGAGGCGGTAATCCGCTGGCCCTGAGCGGCAAGGTTGGTGGGCTTGTGGGACCAGGGTTCAGGGTTCAGGGTTCAGGGTGCAAAGCATTGTCCATGAACGTTTGTTCATCCTGAACCCTGAACCCCGAACCCTGACTCCGCCGCTTGCACAAACCGGGCGGTGTTGCAGGCGACTCACCTGCAAAGAAAAGGCATGCATCGATGACAAGCGTGCAGGATGTGTTCAACAGCGCGGCGGCCGTGTGGCGCATGGACGGGAGCGGGGACGTCGAAGCGTCCGGTGCCGCCGCGGTCGGTGTGGCGCTGACGGGGGACGCCCGCGCCGCGTCGCTGGCGCGGGGGAGCGGTGGATTTGCCGCGCGCCTGGAAGGCGGGCACCTGGTCCTCGGACGCCGCACACCTGCCGATTGGAGCGGGCGGGAAGCCTTGACGCTCTGCATCCGCTTGCGGGCCGACGGCGCCCGCTGGGAGGGGGCGATCCTCGCCCGTGCCGACCCGGCCGACAACCTTGGCGTGCTGCTGCGCGGCGCGGCGGTCGACCGCGCCGTGCTCAATCCGCCCGCCACGCGCCGCCTGCGCGGCGGTGGCGCGGTTGAGTTCGTCTGGCGCTCGGGGTCGCTGCCCGGCGCCGTGACCCCCGATTTCCTGGAGACGGAGTGGTGCCGCGCGCTGCGGCGGATTTCCGGCCGCGACTTCGACGACGGCATCCTGCGGCTGGGCGCGCCGGCGGACCTCATCGGCGCCGGCGATTGGCACGACCTCGTGCTCCGGTTTCGGCGCGGCCATCTGGCGCTTTTTGTGGATGGCGTAGAGGTTGACGAAGAGTGGCCGCCCGGCACGGTCGAGCGGCTCTCCACGCCGCTGCTGGTCGGCGCGGCGTATGAGGAGGGCGCCCTTGCGCCGGGGTTCCGCGGCTGGGTGGACCACGCGGCGGTGTGGGACCGTGCCCTGGACGACGACGAGATCGCGGCGCTCTGCGGCGGCGCCGCGGTGGCGGCCCGCGCGGAACGCGCGTTTTACGGTCCGCCGCCCGCGCGGATGCAGTACTGGCTGCCGCCGGGATTCAACACCTTCGTCGGCGACTGCATGCCGTTCTACCACGACGGCGTGTTCCATCTCTACTACCTGTTCGACCGGCGGCGGCACAAGAGCAAGTGGGGGATGGGTGCCCACCAGTTCGCGCACATGAGCACGCGGGATCTGGTTCATTGGGAGCACCACGCGCTGGCGCTTCCTGTCAGCGAGCCGTGGGAGTGTTCGATCGGCACCGGTTCGCTGGTCGCCCACGACGGCGCGGTCCGCGCGTTCTACATCCACCACGGCAAGCGCGGCTATTACCGCGACGCGCCCACGCGCGGAGAGACCATCCACGAGGCGGTGTCGGCCGACGGCGTTCACTTCGCCAAGCGTCCCGATCCGGTTCTGCCCCTCGATTACCGGGAGTTCGACGACGTCAACCCCGACCTCTTCCCGAGCGCGGCGGGGACGGGCTGGCACCTCTCGGTATCCGGCTGGAAGGTGTTCGATTCGCCCGACCTGAAAACCTGGACCGAAAACCGCGCGTTCGAGAGTCCGCGCGACCTTCCGCGCTGGATCTGCTGCTCGATTTTCGTGTGGAACGGCTGGCACTACTACGCCGGGTGCGGCTATTACCGCGTGTCGCGCGACCCGGTCGCGCCGGGGTGGCGCTGGCGCGAGCCCGCGCATCCCGCCACGCGCGACGGGCTCGGCGTTCCCAAGATCGCGGCGTTCAAGGACAACCGCTTTCTGCTGGCCGGGTTTCTCGGTCCGGTGTTCGGCGGCGAGCTGGTCTTCCGCGAGCTGGTGCAGCACGCCGACGGCACGCTGGGGACGAAGTTCCCGCCCGAAATGACGCCCCCGTGCGGCGCGCCGCGCGCCGCGGCGTTTGTCGACGCCGACGGGGCGGACGCCGTCACGGATGACGGCACCCTCCGGCTTGACGGCGGCGTGCAGTCCGCCTGCGCCCGGCTCGATGATCCGCCCGCCGCCTTCCGGCTGACGGCGCGCGTCGCGCCTGAGGCGGGCGTCGTGGCACTGGGCTTCGCGTTCCGCGGCGTGCCCGGCGCGCCGAACGGGTTCGCGCTGCGCGTCGAACCGGCGGCGGGCCGCGTGAGCTTCGTCCCCTGCGAGGAGGGCCGGCCGGCGGGCGAGCCGGTACGCGTTATCGAGGACGTCACCGGTCTCGACCAACCCTTCGATTTGGACCTCTTCGCCCTGTCCGGATTGATCGACGTCTGCCTCGACGGGCGGCGCACGATCATCGCACGGATTCCCGAGGCCTGCGTCGGCAGGCGGCTGTTTGTGTTCGCCGAAGGCGGCGGCGTGGTGTTTGACCGTCTGACATTTCGCGAGGTGGTGTCATGATATTGAGGCTCTTGCAAAACCCCAAGAAGAACACGTCGTTTCGGCTCGCTGAGACAGCTCGCCCTACCTTTTTGCGATCACATACGACAGGTGGGGCGAGCCGTCCCCGGCGAGCCGTTGGGGTTCTGCAAGAGCCTCTATTGTCTTGCCGGCGCCTGAAGGGTGCGGCGGTGCTTGCCGCCGGCGCGGCGGTGCTGGCGCTGTCGGCCGGAGCCGCCGGTCTCGACGACCTGCTGGGCGCGCCGGACGGCGGTTCGGTCCTGCAGATGCTCGACGACGGGCCGCGCCTCCTTTTCTACGCGGGCTTCGACGAAAATGCCGATGGCCTGACACCCGGCTACCGCGTCGCCAACACCGGCACGGCGGAGACGGAGCTGCGGTTCGAGCCGGGCGTGCGCGGCCGCGCCGTCCGCTGCGAAAGCCACACGATCGCCTATCCCGCCGCCGACGTGATGGATCCGAAGCGCGGCAGCCTCTCCTTCTGGTTCAAATGGGACGCCAAGCCGGCGTACACCCACTACGGCCGGTTCACGGGGCCGCCGCAGATGGTCAACGGCGTCCTGTCGTTTCCGGCTTCGCGCTTCGACACCGGCCGCGGCGAGTGGCAGCACTGGGTTGTCGTCTGGGAGGATCTGCGCAAGACGGCGAAGCTCTACCGCAACGGCGCGCAGGTCGAGACGCTCGCGTTGCGCGAGCCGTTCCAGGAGGGGCGGCTGCGTCTCGGCTTCGGCCTGCCCGGGCTGCTGGACGAGGTGGCGGTGTTCGGCCACGTGCTGTCGGCCGATGAGATGAAAAGCCACCGGCAGCGGGTGCTGGCGGGTCAGGAGGGCTGGCCCGACGCCGCCAAGCTCAAGCCGCCGGCCGCCCGCTACCCGCTGGCGATCCAGACCGTCGGCGCCGGGCGGCCGGCGCCGCCCGCGGCCGTCGCGTGGGCGCTCCCCGCCGCGCAGGCGGCCGGCGCGCGGCAACGGGTTCTCCTCGATGGGCTCTGGCGGGTGCAGCCCCGCGCGACGCGCATTGCGCGGCCGCCCGCGCCGGGCATCGCCGAGTCCGGGGAGGGGCGTCGCCTGGCGCCCGACTACGCGCCGCGGCCGGCGCCCTGGGGATACGTCAAGGTGCCGGGGAGCTGGCGCTCGCAGGAGGGGGGCGAGATCCTCGACGCCCGCGCGGACAAACCGGTGACGAAGTGGGACGAGGTTTCAGTGTCGCACTACTCGGCCGCCTGGCTGGAGCGCGACTTCGCATGGTCCGCGGCGCCCGCGGCGGGCGCGGGGGTTTTTCTGGTTTGCGAGTCGGTCTACGACGCCTGCGATTTCTACCTCAACGATGTGCCGCTCGGCACGGGCCGGGCGGGGGCCGCCCAGGGAGCGGCGGTCTTCGACGTGACCGACATCATCCGCGCCGGCGCTCCCAACCGCCTGTCGGTGCTGGCGGGGCGTCCGTACGGCGACTACCGGTACCTCAATCACGAGGGGAAGATCGTGTGGATGCTTTCGGGAATGCGCGGATCGGTCTACCTGGAGACGCATCCGTCGCGCCATCTTGCCCTCTCCGAGGTATTCGCCATCCCCTCCTACCGCGGGAAGCGGCTCGGCGTCGAGTTCCTGGTCTCCAACGGGGACGGCTGGAGCGGCGAGCTTTCGGCCCGCTGCGAGGTCGAGGAGGTGGGGAGCGGCCGGCGCCACGACCTCGGCGAGGCGTCCTGCCGGCTCTCGGGCGAGGCGCAAGAGCGGGTCGCCGTCTCGTTCGCCTGGGCCGATCCGGTGCTGTGGTTTCCCGACGATCCGCGGCTGCTCAACCTTCATCTCTCCGTCTTGCGCGCCGGCCGTCTGGCGGACGCGCCGCCGCCCGTCCGCTTCGGTTTCCGCGAGGTGTGGACCGACGGCGGCGACCTGGTGATGAACGGCGTGCCGTTCCGGGTGCGCGGCTCGGGGAACGGCTGGGACAGCGGCGGCGCCGGCGTGCGAGGCCTGATCGACTTCTACCTGGCGCGCGGCATGAACTCCGCCATCGGGTGGTTCCTGGACGCGACGCCGCAACCGACGCTGGGCGAGGCGCTGCGCGTGGCCGACGAGACGGGGTTCCTCTCGGCCTTCAACATCTACATGCCCGGGGGGAGCGAGGCCAGCCGGCGGGAGCAACTGCGCAACACCCTGAACAACTTCCGCAACCATCCCTGCGTCTACGGCTACGTCATCGGCAGCGAACCGTATTGCGTCGGCTACATGAACGATCCCATCTCGCTCGGCCGTCCGGCGGCCGACGCCGATCCCAAGGATCCCCTCTGCCAGTCCAACCTCGACCAGCTGCGGCGGGTCAAGGAGGCGGATGCGACGCTGCCCGCCGGCTTCTACACCCGCGGCATCCTGGGCGACTTCCGCTCGGCCATGCAGTACATCGGCTACGGCACGCCGATCCAGACCCGCGAGGAACTGTTCAAGTACTGGGCCGAGACACGCCCTGCGCCGTTCGTCGGCACAGAGATGGACATGAGTCTCTTCCTCTACGCCTACCTCTGGCAGCGGGACGGCCACGCGAGTCAGGATTACACTCTGGGCAAAGGGGTCGTTCCGCTGGTCACCGAGCACGCCGCCCGCTACTGGGGCAACGAGGCGTATGACCGCGAGACCGCCG
>CAYVKQ010000023.1:0-19114 GCA_964451945.1 uncultured Lentisphaerales bacterium | reverse complement strand
TGCGCCTCCCGCGTTCGTGCCCGACAAACGGACAACGGTGATAAACAACGTTTTGTGCCCACGAACAACACGAAAAAACACGAAAGGGAGTGATTCCCTGGCGATTTTCGTGTGTTTCGTGTGTTTCGTGGTTCATTCCGGCCACGCTGCCGCGTTAGATTTTTTCCTTGGCCGGATCGCCGTGCAGCAGCGGCAGCGGATGCGGCCGGACCAGGGCGCCACCCGATTCGTACGATTCGATCACGGCGAAGATGTACTCCATGGTCGCCAGTGCGTCGCGCCCCGAGGCGCGCAGCCGCTCCAGCGGCACCTTGTTGGTGACGTCCTCCAGAAACGCGTGGATACGGTTCGGGAAGGTCGAGCCGAAATCCTTGATGCCAGTGTCGAGAACCTGCGGCGCCGGGCCCTCGCCCAGTCCGAACTTGTCGCCCGGCTTGATCGCCGGCCAGTAGGTCAGCTTCTCGGCGCAGTTCTCGATGCAGAACGTCCCCTTGCTGCCGGCCACTTCGCAGCTCCACCAGCCGCCCAGGCCCCAGGTCGCCTCGCCGCGGTGGCTCAGCAGGTAGCCGACCGTGCCGTTGGCGAAGCGGCAGTGGACGCTGTTGACCGACAGCAGCAGGTCGCCCTTGTTCTGGCGGAAGCCCGTCCGGCCGCTGAACGTCTGGATGTGGGTAATGTCGCCACAGAAGTAGCGCATGACGCTGAGGGGGTGCGTCAGGAACGCCTTCATGTGCGCGTAGGGCTGGTTGAAGCGGGGCGACTTGCTGAACCCGTAGGTCGCCTCGCCGCCGTTGAACCCGACCTTGAACAGCGTGTAGATCAGCTCGCCGACCTCGCCGTCGTCCATGTACTTGCGCGCGCGCGCCGCCGTGGGGGTGAAGTAGTGGTTCAGGTTGCAGCCGAGGTAAAGCTTGCGGGCGGCCGCCTGGCGGACCATCTCCCGCGCCTCGCCGATGTCGCTGGAGAGCGGCTTTTCGCACAGTACGTGCTTGCCCGCCTCGAGCGCCTCCATCGCCGGTTCGAAGTGCCAGCTGCCGTTCTCGTAGCCGCCCGTGGTCACGTCCACCACGTCGAGATCCTCGTTGGCCAGCATGTCGCGCAGGCTGTAGTACGCCTTGACCCCGTACGCGGCCGCGGCCTGATCGGCTTTTTCCTTCACCACATCGCACACCGCCACCAGCGTCGACAGCGGGTCCGCCTGATGCGCCCTGGCATGCGTGTTGCCGATGCCGCCCATTCCGACCACACCGGTGCGCAAAGGCGCCACACGTTTTTGCTCGCTCATAAAGCCTCCCATGGGTTCGTTGATGGCGGATAGTGTAGCCCGCGACGGGCGGGCCAGCCTTGACAAAACCAGCAAAAGATAGCATGATTCCGTCACCTATGCAACGCCTCAGCGCCGCGACGATTTTTCCTGCCCGCGATTTTCCGCTGGCCTGCCTGCGCCACGAGCGGCACGCGCCCACCGCGCTGCACAGCCACGACTTCCACGAACTGGTCGTGATCCTGGGGGGGCGCGGCGTGCATGTGATGGCCGACCGCGCCTATCCGATTCAGGCGGGCGACGTCTTCCTGATCCGCGGCGACATGGCGCACGGCTACGCCGACACCGACCGCATGGCGCTGGTGAACATCCTCTTCGAGCCGCGGCGGCTGCGGCTACCCCTGGCCGGGCTGGCCGATGTCCCCGGCTACCACGCGCTTTTCCGCGTCGAACCGAAGCTACGCCTGGCGGACCAGTTCAGGCACCGCCTGCGCCTGACGCCGCACGCGCTGGATGAGGCGGCCGCGATGATCGCCGCGCTGGAGTCGGAGCTGACCCGCCGCGCGCCGGGCTACCGTTTCGCCTCCGTGACCTGCCTGATGCAGCTGATCGGCTATCTCTCGCGCCACTACTTCGCCACCACGCGGGTCGAACAGCGGCCGATCCGCAAGATCAGCGAAGTCATGAGCTATATCGAAGGGCACTCGGCCGAGGCGATCACGATCCGCGACCTGACCCGTCTCGCGGGGGTCTCGGAGAGCACGCTGACCCGCGCCTTCCACAAGATCATGGGGCACTCCCCCATCGACCATGTGATCCGCGTCCGCGTCGGGCGGGCCGCCGACCTGCTGCGGCGGACCGACCTGCGGGTGACCGAGATCGCCTTCGAGTGCGGCTTCAGCGACAGCAACTACTTCGCGCGGCAGTTCCGCCACATCCTCGGCACCTCCCCCATCGACTACCGTAGACAGAACGCCCCGCGCGGCTGATACCGCCGGTAATTCCGAATCCTTTCGACCCGCCGGCCCGCTGGGCGCATCGCTGCGATCCGGCCGCGAACGGGCGGCGACGGCTGCGCATGCAAGCCTGTTTCCAACAGGCCCGGAACGCGGCACGGGAACGTGCCCGACCGCACTGGACGCGCTCTCTTTCAGCACGGCGGACACGGGCGGCGGTCGCTGAACCGCAGCTCGCAGACGATCCCGAGCTCGGCGAGGAAGCGCGCGGCGACCGAGGCCTGCAGGGCTTCGAGCGTCCGCACGGTGTCCTGGAAGAGCTCGCTGGTGAGGCGCGCCGTGACGACGACGGAGTCGGCAGTGAGGGCGATCTCGGTCTCGTGGCCGCGCAGCGGCGTGCGGTCGAGCAGGTTCGCGACCTGGGCGCGGTCGATCCAGCGCTCGCCCACGAGGCGGCGGTCGTCGAGCCGCGGCCGCGGCAGGAGGGTGACGCCCGTCCGTCCGCAGGGGCACGTGTCGCGGGAGAGCGCAGCGCCCAGGCGGGTGCGGTAGCGCAGCAACGGCATCGCCTCGCGGCAGAGGGTGGTGAGTACCAGCTCGCCGTCGACATCCTCGGCCAGGAAGTGGTCCTCGTTGACATGGAGGCGCCCTTCGGCGCACTCGACGCACAGGCCGGGATCGGTCACCTCCGGCACGCCGAAACCATTGCGCACCTCGACGAAGAGGGCGCGTTTGAGCGCCTCGCGCCCGGTCTCGGCAACCGGGCGCGAGAGGAGGATGGTCTGCAGCGAGAGGCTGTGGGGATCGACCCCTTCGGCGGCGATCAGCGCCGCCAGCGCCGCCGCGCGCGTCGGCGTCGTGACCAGCACGGTGGCGCGGTAGTTGCGCAGCAGCTCGAGCTGGTGCTCGACGCGGTAGGGGTCTTCGGCGACCACCGAGGCGGCCAGCCGCTCGGCCCCCAGCGCGTAGCCGTGGGCGCCGGGGAGGGCGCCGCCGTCGACGGCGACCTGGATCACGTCGTGCGCCGCGATCGCGGCGGCGGCATACTGCCGCGCGACCAGGCGGCCCCACTGCGCCAGGTCGTTGCGCGTGTAGCCCGAGACGAGCTGCGCGCCGCCCGGCCCCACGGTCGCCTGGATGCGCATCACCTCGCGCAGCGGCAGCGCCAGCATGCCGTAGGGGAACGCCGCGGCCAGGTCTTCGGGCCCGGTCAGCGGCAGCTCCCGCAGCGCGGCGAGGTCGGCGACGCGCACGTCGCCCAGCCGGTCGCGGTAGTGGCGGACGCTCCGCTTGAGGCGGGCGATCAGCGCCTGCAGCCGTTCGATCTGCACCTGTTCGAGGTCGCGGCGCGGCAGGTTTTCCCAACGGGGTTCGAACGTCTCCATGGCCTCACCCGATTCCTTCCTGTCCCAGATAGGCGCGCCGGACCTCGGGATGGTCGCGCAGCGAGGCGGCGTCGCCCTCGAGCGTGATGGCGCCGGTCTCCAGGACGTAGGCGCGGTCGGCGGTCGCCAGCGCGGCCGACGCGTTCTGCTCCACCAGCAGGATCGTCAGATCGTTGCGCCGCAGCGCGCGCAGCAGGTCGAAGACCTCGCGCACGATCAGCGGCGCCAGCCCCATCGAGGGTTCGTCGAGGAGCAGCAGCCGCGGCCGTCCAGCCAGCGCGCGCGCGATCGCCAGCATCTGCTGCTCGCCGCCCGAGAGGGTCCCCGCCGCCTGGTGCTGCCGCTCGCGCAGGCGCGGAAAGCGGTCGAACATCTCGGCGATCACCGTGCGCCGGTCGGGGTTGCGGTAGCCACCGACGAGGAGGTTGTCGAGCACGCTCATGTCGGCGAAGATCCTCCGTCCCTCGGGGACCAGCACCAGGCCGTTGAAGACGCCGCGCCAGGCGGGAGCGCCGACGACCGACCGCCCCTGCAAGGCGATCTCCCCCTCCCACGCGGGCAGCAGCCCGGCCAGCGTCCGCAGCAGCGTGGTCTTGCCGGCGCCGTTGGCGCCGACTAGGGCGACGATCTCCCCCGCGGCGACGTGGAAGCTGACCCCCTTGAGCACTTCGAGCCGGCCGTAGCCGCAGCGCAGGTTCCTAACCCTCAGCATCGGCCGCCTCCTTTCCCAGGTAGACCGCCAGCACGCGGGGATCGGCCCGCACGGCGGCGGGCGTCCCCTCGGCGATCGGCGTGCCGAAATCGAGGACCAGCAGGGAGTCGCACACGTCCATCACCAGCGACATGTCGTGCTCCACCAGCAGGATCGTGACACCGCGGTCGCGCACCCGCCGGATCATCGCCGCCAGCTCGCGGCTCTCGCCGGTGTTGAGGCCGCTGGCGGGCTCGTCGAGCAGCAGCAGCTTCGGTTCGAGGGCGAGCGCGCGCGCCAGCTCGACCATGCGGCGGCGGCCGAAGGGAAGCGCCGCCACGGGGGTGTCGCCGGCATCGGCAAGCCCCACGAAGGCGAGTCCCCCGTCGGCGCGGCGGCGCAAGTCGCGTTCCTCGCGCCGCTGCCGCGGCAGGCGCAGCGCCGACGCGAGCAGCCCGGCGCGGCTGCGCAGGTGCAGCCCGGTCATCACGTTCTCGCGCGCCGTCATGCGGTCAAAGAGGCTGACGTTCTGGAAGGTGCGGGCGAGCCCGGCGCGCGCGATCGCCGCCGGGGAGAGCCCGGTGAGGGTACGCCCCGCCAGCGCCACCATGCCGATGTCCGGCCGCAGCAAGCCGGAAAGGATGTTGAAGAGGGTCGTCTTGCCGGCGCCGTTGGGGCCGATGACCCCCTTGATCTCGCCGGGGGCGACGTCGAAGCCGACGCCGTCGAGCGCCGTCAGGCCGCCGAAACGGCGCCGGATGTTCCGCACCCGCAGCAGCGGCGTCATGGCGCGCCCCCTTTCCGCGGCGCGCCGCCGCCGCGCCGGAAGAGCCCGCCAGCCAGCGACCGCGGCCCCTCGGGCATCAGCGAGACCACGGCGATCAGGATCGCCCCGAACACGGCGTGGTCGTAGCTGCCGAAACAGCCGCGCAGCGAAAGGTAGGTGAGCACCGCGGTCGCCGCCAGCACCCCGCCCAGGTGCATCATGCCGCCGACCGCCACCAGCGCGACATAGCGCACCGACTTCATCGCCCCCGCCTCCGAGGGGCCGATGCCGCCGCTGGTGAACGTCATCAGGCTGCCGGCGGCGGCGGCCAGGACGGCGCTCAGGATGAAGACCTTCAGCTTGGCGGCGGCGGTGTCGATCCCCATGACGCCGGCGGCGGTCTCGTTGTCGTGGATCGCCCGCAGCGCCCGCCCCGGACGGCCGCCGACGAGGTTTTGCAGCAGAAGCCAGACCGTCAGCGTCAGCCCCCAGGCGAAGTAGTAGTTGGCGACGCGGTGCGCCTTGCGGCCGCTGATGACGAGTCCGCGGCAGACCTCCCACGCGGGGACGGCGGCGATGCCGTCGGCGCCGCCGGTGATCGAGCTCCCCAGCAGCAGGCGGTAGAGGATCAGGCCGAAGCCGAGGGTCGCCATGGCCAGGTAGTGCCCGCGCAGCCGCAGCGCCGGCACGCCCACGGCCCAGGCCGCGAGGACGGTCAGCGCCAGCGCCGCGGCGAAGGCCGCCCCCGGCGTGACGACCGTCTGCGGCACGCCGTAGAGGTCGGGGCGGGTCACCAGCACCCCGGCCGCCGCCAGCCAGCCGTCCCAGGGGGCCGGCGGCACGGGAGCCGGCCGGGTCGTCAGGATGGCGGTGGCGTAGCCGCCCAGCGCGAAAAAGGCGCCCTGGCCGAACGAGACCTGTCCGGCGTACCCCATCAGCAGGCAGAGGCCGAGGGTCACCACGGCGGTGTAGGCCGTGAAGATCGCCTGCGTCAGGTAGTACTCGCGCCCCATCGCCCGCGCCGCCAGGTGGAACCCGGCGACCGCCGCGACGAAGACCACCGCCGGCACGATTTTCAAAACCCGCTTCACTGATTGCCGATCACCGGTCACTGGTCAATACTCCCTCCGCGAAGCCGAGCCGCCGCCCAGCAGGCCATGCGGGCGCAGCAACAGCACCGCGATCAGGATGACGAAGGCCGAGACGTCCTTGTAGGCGGCGGGCATGACGCGCACGCTGAGCGATTCGAGAACGCCGACCAGCAGCCCGCCGACGACCGCCGCCAGCGGGTTGCCGAGCCCGCCGAGGATGGCGGCGGAAAACCCTTTGATCGCCAGGTCGGAGCCCATGTCGTAGCGGGTCATGGCGATCGGCGAGACGACGCACCCCGCCAGCGCGCCCAGGGCGGCGCTGAGGGCGAAGGCGAGCGTGCGCATGCGGGCGAGGTTGATCCCCGCCAGCAGCGCCGCCTCGGGCTGGGCGGCGCAGGCGCGCATCGCCCGCCCCGGCTGGGTGTGGCGGAAGCCCGCCTGCAGCAGCGCCACGGCCACGGCCAGCGTCCCCAGCACCCACAGCACCTGCGGCGAAACGGCGGCGGCGCCGATGCGGATCGCGGCGGCATCGCCGCTGAACGCCGGCAGGGCGCGGACCTTCTCGTCCCAGATGTGGAGCGCCGTCTCGCGCAGCACGATCGAGAGCCCCATGGTGATCACCGTCAGGTGCAGCGCACTGTGGCGCCGCAGGTGGCGGAAAAACACCCACTCCAGTCCGGCGCCGGCCAGTCCCACCGTCAGCACGGCGGCGGCGATCGCCACCGGCAGCGGCGCCACCGCCAGGCAGGCGACGGCGGTCATCCCGCCCAGCATCACGAACTCGCCCTGGGCGAAGTTCAGCACGCCGGTCGTGCGGTAGACGAGGGTAAACCCCACCGCCACGGCCGCATAGACGCTGCCGGTCGTGATTCCCGATAGGAGGTATTGGATCAGAAGGCGCTCGCGGGGATTAGGGGGTTGCGGCGGCTGGCGGGCGGTAGACGGTGAAGGCGCCATTTTTGACCGTCAGCATCTCGAACGCTTCGAGCGAGAGGCCGCCGTGGTCGGCCGGCGAATAGTTGAACACGCCGGTGACCCCGGCGAAGCCCTGCAGCCCCTCGATGGCGTCGCGGACCTTGGCGCGGTCGCTGCCACCCGACTTGCGCACCCCCTCGAGCACAATCGCCAGCGCGTCCCAGGCGTAGCCGCCGAACGAATTGGCCTCCTCCTTGAAGCGCTCCTCGTAGGCCGTCTTGTAGGCCATGAGGATCGCCTTCTGCGGATGGTCCGCGGGCAGCTCGGCGGCGACCAGCAGGTGGCCGCAGGGGAAGACGATCTCCTCGGCCGCCTCGCCCGCCTGTTCGACGTAGCGCAGGCTGCCGAAACCGTGGCTCTGGAACAGCGGTTCCTTCATCCCCAGCATCCGCATGTTGCGCGGCAGGATCGACTGCGCGGGGACGACCGACCAGTTGACGACCGCCTGGATGTTCTGCGCCCGGAGCTTCGCCAGGATGTCGCTCAGGTCGGTGGCGGCCTGGTCGTAGGTTTCGGACGCGGCGATCGCAATCCCCTCGGCGGCGGCCAGATCGGCGAGCTGCTTCTTGCCCGCCTGGCCGAAACCGGTGTTGTCGGAGGCGACGCCGATGCGCGTCAGCCCGCGCTTTTTGAGCGCGCGCAGGATCAGCGTGGCGGCCTGGCTGTCCTTCTGCGGCGTCTTGAAGACGTGCCGGGCGAGGGGGTTGACGATCACCTCGGCGGCGGCGCAGGAGATCAGGGGGACCCCCTCCTGCTCGCAGACCGGCTTGATCAGCATGGTTTCGCCGCTGGTCGAGGGGCCGATGATGGCGAGCACCCCGTCCTCCTCGATCAGCTGCTTGCAGAACGAAACCGCCTTTTCGGGACTGCTGCCGCTGTCCTTGACGATCAGGCGGACGGGGCGCCCCAGAACCCCGCCCGCGGCATTGACCCGCTCGACCTGCAGCTCGGCCGACCGCTTCTCGGGCAGGCCGAGGTTGGCCGCGGGGCCGGTCACCGCGAAAATGGCGCCGACGATGATCGGCTCGGCCGCCAGCGACACCACCGCCGAGGCGACCGCCCCGGCGCACACGCACCAACGGATAACTGTGGACATGACTCCCTCCCGTCCGGCGCCCCGGCGCGGGCAACCGCCCGCTCACACCGTAAAGCGCATCTTTTGATAGAATCATGCCAGATGCAGACGGCGCCGTCAATTGCGACTTCTGTTGACAGCTCGTTTCCCCTGCGCTACGGTATTCGCCCATCTTCGGTCATACTCAACCATGGCTAAAAAGAAGCGACAACCGGGTTCCTTCGTCCGCCGCCTCTTCCAGTTTCTCTGTCTGGTGGCGGCGGCGCTGTTGCTTGCCGCCAACTGGTTTGTCCACAAACCGCGCGCCTGGCGCGACGCCGCGACCGTTTCGTGGCCGCCGGCGTTGACGCGGAGGGTTGTGGCGGCGGGGCACGCGTTCGCCGATTGCACCGACGCCATCGGCCTCTCGGGAAGCGACGTTTCGGTTCCCCTCCCGGTGTTCACCTCGCCGAGCGGAGTCGCCTTTGCCGGCGCGCCCCGGCCGATCCCCGGCGGGCCGGCGCCGCAGGACCTCGTCACGCTCCGCAAGAAGGCGTTCACCGTCGCCTGGTCGCCGTCGCACCGCCACGCCGTCTGGGGCGTCTACCGCATCCCGCCGTCGGAAAAGCCGCTGGACCTCTCCCGCCCTTCGGCCTTCTCCCCCGATCCGGCCGTACCGCAAGCCCCCAAGTCGGAGGCCTACGCGCGCAGCGGCTACGACCGCGGGCACCTCGTCCCCAGCCACGCCATCGCCTCGCGCTTCGGCAGGGAGGCGCAGCTCGAGACGTTTCTGATGTCGAACATCGCCCCGCAGCGCCCCTGGCTCAACCAGGGGCCGTGGGCCGATGTCGAGTTGCGCGCCGCCAATGACTGGTCCGGCCGCTACGGCGACGTGTGGATGACGGTGGGGGTGATCCTCTCTCCCGACCCGCGGCCGCAGAAACTGGCCGGCGGGATCGGCATTCCGACGGCCTTCTACCAGATCGCCGTCGTGCGGCACAGGGAGCGCCTCCGCGCCTGCGCCGTCGTCATGCCGCAGCAGATCTCCCGCCGTGCCCGCCCCCGGGCCTACCTCGCCTCCATCGACGAGATCGAGAAACTCAGCGGCTTCGATTTCTTCTCCGCCCTGCCCGACGAGGAAGAGGCGCGGCTCGAAGCGGGTACCGCCACCCGCCTGCTGCCGTCGGGGTTTGGCGGCCTGGCGGCGATCCTCAAGCGCCGCCTTGGGATCTACCCCGATTGAGCGGGGGCGCTGATCGGCGATCGCTGATCGGTGATCAGTGACCGGGCAAAAAAAAACGGGCGGAAGAAATCCCGCCCGCTCGTTTTGTCCGAGCCCTGGTTTCCGCCTCACCACCGCATCAGGAAGCGCAGCAGCCCACCCACGCCGTTGGCCAGTCTGGCCGACCCGGAGGCGCGCCAGTTGATCAGCTCGAACTCATCGATCTCGGCATCCTCGCCGCGGCCGCTCCTGACGATCTTGGTCTTGACGCTGCGCGCGCCGCGCATCGCCACGACCGCCTCGCAGGAGATGTCGCCCACGTCCACGACGACGTCGATTTCCTCGTCGATGATCGGCTCGTCGTCGTTGGTGTCGATGATCGTGTCGCCGTCATAGTTGCTGCCCGAGAGCGAGAGCGTCACCTTGTTTTTCGACCACTTGACCGTGCACGTGAGGTTGCTCCGGAACTCCTTGTCCTTCTCCTTCAGCTTGGCCGTGCCGCCCTTGGCCTTCGATTTTGCGATGTCGGGCGAACACGAGACGTCGCCCACGGTCACCGAGATGTCGTCGGCGAGCCGGCTCCAGTCGGCCGGCGCCTGGTCCAGCGTAAAGGTCACGCTCGCCCGGTAGGTGTCCTTCCCCTCGACGTCGAGCCACGTGAAGCCGTCGTCCTTGGTTTTCTTGACCTTCTCGGTATGGTTCGCGGAGGCCGACGCCCGCACGCCGACCACCTCCTGCGCACCGGCGGCCGCAACGATCATCATCGTCGCCAGCGCGCAGAAAGCCGTCCACTTGTGGTTTCCGACTGAACGCGAGCTTTTCATCGTCATCCTCCTTGTTGGACCGCGGAAAGCAGCCGTGGCCAGTTTTATACCATTGGCTTACTAGCGTACCGCGTGCCTGACGCCCGGTCAACTCCCTTTTTCGGCGGCAACAAACCCTTTCGCCCGGCGCCGCGGTGGGGTATGCTATCCGGGCGTAACCAAATGGAAGGAGAACGGACATGAAAGGGTTTCTACTGGCGGCGGCGGGCTTCGCCGTCCTGACGTGCGGCGCGGCCGAGGCGGTCAAGGAGCAGCCGCGGGCGATGCTGATCGACGGCGTCGCCGCCTATGTCAACGAGCATGTGATCACGATCGCGGAGGTGATGTCGGAGGTGCGCGGCGGCGCCCTTGCCGACCTGCCGGACGCGGAACGCGAAGCGCAGTTGCACACTCTCTACAAGGCGACGCTCGACGCCATGATCAACCGGCGCCTGATCATCGACGCCGCCAAGACGGCCGGGGCGTCGATCGCCCAGTGGGCCGTGGATCAACGGGTGCAGGAGGTGGTGAACCGGCAGTTCGGCGGCGACCGCGCGAAACTGACCGCCGCGCTCGCCTCGCAGCGGACCACTCCCGAGGAGTGGCGCAAGATCATCGAGGAGGACCTCACCGTCCAGCTGATGCGCTACAACACGGTCGAGAAGCATGTCGCCGTCCCGGGCCAGGCGGTCCGCAGTTTCTATACGGCCAACACCCAGCTCTTTGCCAAGGCTACCGGGGTCGGCGTGAGCGTCATCGTGGTGGCCGCGGGCGATGGCGCCAGCGCCGCCGACCGCGGCGCGCAGGCGCTCAAGGAACTCGAAGCGGGCAAGCCGTTCGCCGACGTCGCCAAGGCCTACTCGGCCGACAGCAAGGCCAGGCAGGGCGGCGACTGGGGCCTGATCGACCCCGCGGAGACGTTCCGCCCCGAGCTCGTCGCCGCCCTTGCCAAATTGAAGGCGGGCGAGCACTCCCCGCTGCTGCTGCTCGAAGACCACGGCTACATTGTCCGCAAGAACAGCGAGGCCGTCTCGGAGCCCCTCTCGCTGGAGCAGGCGTGGCCGCAGGTCGAGTCCCGCCTGAAGATGATCGAGGCGGAGAAGAAGTACGTCGACTGGATCAACCGCCTGCGCAGGAAAGCCTACATCAAGGTGTTCGAACTGCCTGTCGGCCGATCCCCGGCGGAACCGCAGCGGTGAACCTGACAAGCCCAACGCAGGTCAAAGGGTGGTGCATCGCGCGCGGATTCCACCCCAACCGCACCCTTGGGCAGAATTTCCTGATCGACCGCAATGCGCTGGAGACGATCGTCGACGCGTCCGGCGCCGCGCCGGAGCGGCATCTACTGGAGGTCGGCCCGGGCCTGGGCGTCCTTACCGAGGCCCTCCTCGACCGCGGCGCGCGGGTCACCGCGGTCGAAAAGGATGCCCGCCTCTGCGCCTGGCTGCGGGAGTCGCTCGGCGGCCGCGGCGGACTGGCACTGGTCGAGGGCGACATGCTGGCGTGCGACCTCGACGCCCTGCTGGCGGCGCAGTTCGACGCCTTTGTGTCGAACCTCCCCTACTCCGCCGGCACCCGCATCCTGCTCGACACCGCCCTGCACCCCGCCGCGCCGCCGCGGTTGACCGTGCTGGTGCAGAACGAGGTCGCCGACCGCTTCGCCGCGCCGCCGGGAGGGGCACAACGCGGTCTGGCGGGCGTCTGGCTGCAGCGGCTCTACGAAGTCGAACGGATCCGCACCGTCAAGGCGACCTGTTTCTGGCCGAAGCCAGAAGTCGGCTCGACCGTGGTCCGCCTCGCCCGGCACGACCGCTTCCCGCTCGCCGGCGACGCCGAACGGCGCTTCCGCGAATGGACCAAGCTGGCGTTCTCCCACCGCCGCAAGCAACTGGCCTCGATCTTCCGCCACGCCTGGCGCGCCTGCGACGCCGCGGCGGTCGCCGCGTGGCTCGAAGCCTGCGGCATCGACGCCTCCGCCCGTCCCGAGGAGCTTTCGCTGCCGCAGTGGTGCGCCCTGGCGCGGCACGAGCCCCCGCCCGGCGCCGCCGGCTGAGGCCCTGGCGCACGGCGCGGCGCACACACATGCACGAACTTTTGCGCTGGCGGACGCCGGGGCCGGCATCCCTCCCGGCGGTTTCGCTCAAGAGAAGTGCATCTGTGCTCCCCGATCGGCCATGGCGTGCGCCAGCAGCAGGGTGCTGGCTGGCGCGCCGTCGTGCGCGAGCCCCGCGCCCCGCGCCAGCAGGGCGTCCATCTCGCGGGGTGCCAGCGGACGGAACGCGCGGGCGGCCTGCACGGCGCGGCGCACCTCGTCGACGCTTTTGACGCCCACCAGGGCGCAGGCGACGCCCGGCACGCTGAGGACGTAGCGGAACGCCGCATCGTAGTCGACCGCCAGCTGGCCGCTGCCGCCGAGGGTTTTCATGCCGACGACGCCGACGTTGCGGCGGCGCGCCTTCTCGATCAGCGCGCCGGCGGCCGGATGCTGGGCGGGGGCGAGGTAGTTGATGAAGGGCATGACGACGTCCCACGCGTCCGACGCCTCGAAGAAGCGGTCGGCGGTGTCGTTGCCGGGATGGGCGCTCATGCCGATGAAGCGCGTCCGCCCCGACCGCTTGGCCTCCTGCAGTAGTTCCAGCGCGCCTCCGGGACCGAGCATGAGATCGGCTTTCTGCGGACTCTCGCGCAGGCCGACGCCGTGCAGCAGCAGCAAGTCGACATAGTCTGTGCGGAGGCGCTTGAGGCTGAGGGTCAGCTCGGCTTCGGCGGTCGCCCGGTCATAGCCGTTGACCTTGGTGATGATGAAGACCCGGTCGCGCACCGGCGCCAGCACCGGCCCGAGCCGCTCCTCCGAGTTTTTGTAGTCGCACGAGGTGTCGAAGAGGCGGACGCCGCCCTCCAGCGCGGCTTCGAGGATCGCCCGCGTCTCGGCCTCGTCCTGCCGGTGCGCGAAATAGGCGCCGCCGAGACCGAGGATGGTGACCGGCTGGCCGGTGCGCCCCAGGACGCGGGTCGGCAGCCGCCGCGCCACCAGGCCGCCCAGGCTGGAGCAGCCGCTGGCCAGCGGCTGCAACGCGCCGGCGAGGCCGGCGGCGAGGGCGGTGCGGACGAAGTCGCGGCGGGTGAGGCCGTCGGCGGGCGAGGGTTGGATTGTCATGCTTGCTCCTTGACGGTTTCGTGGAAATGGGCGAGCGCCGTGCTGACGTAGGCCTGCACCCAGAAGAGGCCGATGCCAAGGGTGAAGAGGATGGCCAGCAGCCCCCAGCCGATGAAGCGGCAGTGGAGACAGAAGAGCTTCCAGCGGTGCCCGCGCATCATCGCCTTGCTGCGGCGGATCGCCTCGGTCGCCGGCAGGTCGGGGGCGTCCGCAAGGATGAAATAGACTTGGGAGTAGCTGTACGCGGCGAGAATTCCGGGAATGATCAGCAGCAGCGACCAGAGAAAGATGAAGAGGGTGGTCAGCGCATAGGCGGCCAGGGTGTTGTTGAAAAAGGAGAAGCCTTCGAAAAGATTCTCGACTTTGGGCGTGATGCCGCGGGCGGTGTTGAGGAAGAGGCGCGCGAAGCCGAACTGGATGGCACCCGCCACGAGCATCACCGCCAGGCCGCCCAGGCAGGGGATGAACCCGCCGGCGCAGGATGCGATCACCTGCCACAGGAAGACGGTCAGGACGGTGGTCCCCCAGTGGCCCTTGAGCGAAACGCGCGCCCGGCGCATCAGTTCACGGTTCGGCGTGTTGGGATCGGCTGGGAAGGAAGAGGGGGAAGGGCCGCCGGTGGCGGACGGTTGCGGCGCGGCCGGCGGCGGGACGCTGCCGGAGAGTTCGGGAACGGCGCGCGCGTCGCGCCAGTCGCCGCCGAAGGCGGGCGTCCAGACTTTGTCCCGGCCGCCGAGGGTGCCGTCGCGCATCCGGGCGCACAGATCATCGAGCGACACCGGTCCGTGTGATTCCCCATCCTTCGCGTAGTACCAGTCCATGACGGCCCCCGTCTGCTCCCGCGCATCATGACCACGGGATGCGATGCGGGTGATTATGCACCAGAACGCCGCTCCTGTGAACCCAAATCTTCTCATGAATGCGAAAGGATTGTCAGAAGCGACAAGCGCAGCCACCGGATTTCCCTTCTCCAGCCGTGCCGCAATCGCTGCTGGCCATCTGGCATGTTTTCCGCTATGATACATCCGTTGTGTACTTTCCAAGGAGTCTGCCAGTATGAACGCACCTTATCTGAAGGCGAACCTTGTGGCCGAGCTTGCGGAATCGGTCGGCATCAGCAAACGCAAAACCGACATCCTGCTCAACCAGATGGCTCAGATCGCATACCGGGAAGCGCCCAACGGCTTCACCGTCCCGGGGATCTGCCGGCTCGATATTGTCCACCGCAGGGAGCGGCGCGCGCGCGTGCCCAGCACCGGCGAGCAAATTCTGATCGGCGCGCACGACACCCTGCGGGTGCGTCCGCTGCGCAAGGCCAAGAATGCTGTCACGCCGATGCCGCCCGGTCTGGTGCAGGTGCTCCCGTCCGCCGCGGCCGGCCCTGCCGCGCCGGCTCCCGCGCCCGCGGCAGCCGCCACGGCTCCCGCGGCCGAAGCCCCCGCGGCCGCGCCGACCCCGCCGCCCGCCGCGCCGGCCGTGAATCCGAACAATCCCGAGGGCCTCGTCTCGTTCCGCTGCGCCTCGTGCGGACAGGAGATCGAGGCGCCGTGCGATATGGCCGGCACCCAGTCGGAATGCCCGACCTGCGGCAACACGATCGAGGTTCCCTACATGTCCGAACCGGGAACGATCTGGGGGCGGGAGGTCGCCGCACCGGCTCCCGCGACCGCGGCGAACAGCGCACAACCGCCGACGGAGCCCAGGTTTGTCGAGCCGAGCCCGGCGATGAAGAGCCGCACGATCCGCATCGAGCTGCCCGACGACCTGTAACCCCTATCCGCGGCCGAACCTGCGGGCCAGTTCACGGTAGGTCGTGAGGATCATCGTCGGCCGCCCCTGCGGACAGGTGTAGGGCATGCGGCAGGCCGCGAGGTTGCGCACCAGTTGTTCGGCCGCCTCGGAAGCGAGCGCCGTATCGTGCTTGACGGCCGCCGCGCACGCCGCCCGCGCCAGCGCATCCTCGCGCCACCCCTCGGCGCCGCGGCGCGCCCCCAGCGTCTCCAAGTCGTGGCAAATGTCGGGCAGCAGTGCGCGGCAGGGGATGCCGGCCACCTCCGGCGGCAGCGCGTCGACCAGGAAAACGTCCCCTCCGAACTCGGCGACGCCGAACCCCATCCGCTGCAGCACCGCCAGCCAGGCGCGCAGGCGCTCGGCATGCGCCGGCGGCAGCGGCACGCTCTCGGGCAGGAGCAGCCGCTGCGACAGCGACTCCCCGCCGCGCGCCCGCGCCAGCAGCCGCTCGTACAGCACCCGCTCGTGGGCGGCGCGCGGGTCGAGAACCACGTAGCCGGTGTCGATCTCCAGAAGCAGGTAGAGCCCCCCCACCGGGCCGATCACGCGGCACCAGGTCCAGGGCGCGCCGCCCCCGGCGGCAACGGCCTCCGGCGGCGGCAACGGCGCGGGCGCCGCCGCCCCTGGCGGGGAGCGCGGCGCCTGCGGCGACGGCAGGCGGCCACCGGGGTAGTCGAACGCCGGGGCGGCCCCGGCGAGCGGCGGCGGCAGCGGCAGCTCGCGCGCGGGGGCCGGCGGCGGCGGTAGCGGCGCGGGCGCCACGGGCAGGGCAGCGGCCGTCCCCGCAACCGCGCCGCCCCCGGCCTCCGGAACGGGGGCCGGCGCCGCGCGCCGCGTCCGCCCCAGCGCCGCGCACACCCCCGCGATGATCGCCTCGCGCACGTCGGCGGGACGTCTGAACCGCACCTCGCGCTTGGTGGGATGGACATTGACGTCGACCAGTTCGGGACTCAGCGCCACAAAGAGGAAGATGACCGGTTTCCGTTCGCCTTCGAGCGGCGGGTAGGCCTCGCGCAGGGCGTAGGCGATCACCGGCGCCGTCGCGGGGCGGCCGTTGACGAAGACGTACTGGTCGCCGCGGTCGGCACGGGTCAGCGATGGCAGCCCCACAAACCCGGTCACCGCCACCCCCGCCGCTTCGCGCGCCACCGGCCGCAGTCCAGAGAGGAAATCGGCGCCGAAGAACTCGCGGATGCGGTCCTCCAGCGTCGCTTCGGGGGAGAGACGGACGACGTCGCGGCCGTCGGACTTGAGCGCCATGCCGATCTCGGGATGGGCCAGCGCGTGCAGCGTGAAGACGGTGCGGATGTGGGCCTGCTCGGTCTGGTAGGAGCGGAGGAACTTGCGCCGCGCCGGAACGTTGAAAAAGAGGTCGCGCACTTCGACGGTGGTTCCCGGGGGGAGTCCCGCGGCCTTGATGTCCTGCAGCCTGCCGCCGACGACGGTCAGCTCGGTCCCCTCGGTGGCGCCGGCGGCGCAGGTCCTGAGGGTGAAGCGCGACACCGAGGCGATCGCCGGCAACGCCTCGCCGCGGAAGCCGAGCGTGTGGATCCGCTCGATGTCGTCGACATCGCGGATCTTGCTGGTCGCCTGCCGTTCGATGCTCATCAGGGCGTCGTCGCGGTCCATGCCGCGGCCGTCGTCGCGCACCTCGACCAGTTTGCGGCCGCCGGCGGTCACGTGCACCTCGATGCGGCGCGCGCCGCCGTCGACGGCGTTCTCCACCAGCTCCTTCACCACCGAGGCCGGCCGTTCGACCACTTCGCCCGCCGCGATCTTGTTCGCCACCTGTTCCGGCAGCAACCGGATCTGTCTCTCGGATGCCATGGGAGTACAGCATGACGCAAAACCGGTTGCGGGGCAAGCGCGGGCTCGCGTGTACGCTTTCGCGCTTGCGGGGAGGGGGCGTTCGTGGTCTACTGTGCCGCGATGCCTATGGAACAGCCAGCACAGCGCGCGGCATGGGAGCGGACCGAACGGCTGCTGGGGCCGGAGGCCGTCGACCGGCTGGCGGCGGCGCGGGTGGCCGTGTTCGGCATCGGCGGGGTCGGCTCCTACGCGGTCGAGGCACTGGCCCGCTCCGGAGTCGGGCACCTTCTGCTGGTCGACGCCGACCGGGTGATCGTCGGCAACCTCAACCGCCAGATCCACGCCACCTGGGCCAGCGTCGGGCGGCCCAAGGTCGACGTGATGCGCGAACGGGTGCTGGCGATCAATCCCGGAGCCGATGTCGAGACGCGGCAGATGTTCTACCTTCCCGAAAACGCCGGAACCCTCGACCTGTCGCGCTACGACCACCTGATCGACGCGACCGACACCGTCGCGGCGAAAATCGAGCTGGCGGTCCGCGCCCGAGCCTGCGGCGTGCCGTTGATCAGCTGCATGGGCGCGGGCAACAAACTCGACCCGGCACGGTTCGAGGTGGGCGACATCTTCAGCACCTCGGTGTGCCCGCTGTGCCGGGTGATGCGACGGGAACTGCGTGCCCGCGGCGTGCCGGCGCTGCGGGTGGTCTGGTCGCGCGAGCCGCCGCTGCCGGCCGTGCCGGCCGACGCGTCGACGGGCGACCCGTCGGTCCCCGGCAGCCTCTCCTTTGTCCCGCCGGTCGCCGGCCTGATCGCGGCGGGGGAAGTGGTGCGGCGGCTGACCGGAAGACTCGGGAGCGGCAGCTCCGAAAAGTCGGTGTAGACGATGGCGCGAAATCGTCCTATTATATCCCGCACGTAAGCCGGTTCAGGCTCAGGGTGTGGTGTGTCCAATAAGGAGGTCCTCGATCAATGAGTACGGAAGCGATTTGCCAAGCGCTGATGAAAGGGTGCGCGCCCGAGGTGAAGACGCTGGTGCAGCAGGCGTTGGACGCCGGAACGAAACCGGCGGCGATCCTCTATGAGGGGTTGCTTCAGGGCATGGGCATCATCGGCGACAAGTTCAAGAAGAACGAAGTCTACGTCCCCGAGGTCCTGATCGCCGCGCGCGCCATGAAGGCCGGCATGGAAATCCTCAAGCCCCACCTCGTCGCGGCGGGCGTGGAACCCATCGGCACGGCTGTGATTGGCACCGTCAAAGGCGACCTGCACGACATCGGCAAGAACCTGGTCGGCATGATGCTCGAAGGCGCCGGATTCAAGGTCGTGGACGGCGGCATCGACGTCTCGCCCGAGAAGTTCATCGAGCTGGCCAAGGCCAGCAACGCCCAGGTGATCGGCGTTTCCGCGCTGCTCACGACGACCATGACCAACATGAAGCTCGTGGTGGACGCGGTCAAGGAGGCGGGAATCCCCTGCAAGGTGATGATCGGCGGCGCGCCGGTCACGCAGGCGTTCTGCGACGAGATCGGCGCCAGCGGCTACGCGCCGGACGCCGCTTCGGCCGCCGACCTGGCGAAGAAGCTGCTCGCGGCCTGACAATCCGGTCCGGTTGGAGCGCGCGGCGGGCGGCGGACGGGATCTGCCGCCCGTTGTGTATTCTCCGCCAGTCTGACAAAAACCGGGGATTTGTCATTTTCGGTGCTGTGTTCCGGCGCGGGATCGGCTATAATCGGCTCCCAAGTCCATGTCAGAGGAAGGATCGAAACCATGGGGTGGTACACCAAACCGGCCGGAAAACCGGCCTGCGCGCCAACCGAATCGCTGTGGGCCGTCTGTCCCGGCTGCAAAGCCTATGTCCCCCGCAGCGAATGGAACAACGCGCTCCGCATCTGTCCCCGCTGCGGCCACCACGACCGGATGACCTGCCGCGAGCGGGTGGCGCTGGTCTGCGACGCCGGCTCGTTCAGCGAGATCAACGCCGCGGTCTCGGTGCGCGACCCGCTGCAGTTCGCTGACGCGTCGGGCGCCTATGCGGCCAAGGCGCGGGCGACCGTCGCCAAGACCGGCGAGGGCGAGGCGGTCCTCACCGGCACGGCAATGATCGACGGCATCCCCGTCGTGATCGGCGTCATGGACTTCCGCTTTCTCGGC
>CAYVKQ010000022.1:0-19182 GCA_964451945.1 uncultured Lentisphaerales bacterium | reverse complement strand
GTCCCGGCGGCGCTGATGAAGGTCGGCACCCTCTACACCATCCTGCAGCAGGCCGAGAAGGCGCAGGAGGTGTTCGCCCGGCTGCGCAAGGAGTTCCCCGAGTCGGAGGAGGCGCGCAGCTCGGTGCCGATGCTCGCGGCCAGCCTGATGGAGCTGGGGCTGCGCGGCGAGGCGGTCGCCAAGTACAAGGAGATGTTCGCCGGCGCGGGGGCCGCCGCCTTTTCCGACTACCAGGTGCTGACGGCGGCGCGGGCGCTCGCCGGGGCGCGCGAATACGACATCGCCCTCCAGGGGTTCGACCGGGTGATCGCCTCCTCCAAGGAGCCCGCGGTGCAGGGACAGGCGCACTTCGGCCGCGCCCAGGCGCTGATCGGCATGAAGAAACACGGCGAGGCGCGCGCCGAGCTCGAAGCCTTCATCGCCGCCAACGAGCGGTCGGCGCAGATCGTCGAGGCCTATCAGCTTCTGGCCGACGCCGCCAGCGCCGAGGGCGAGGGCGAGCGCGACGACCGGCGGCGGCAGGAACTCTTCAACAAGTCCGTCGACGCCTTGACCTTCGTGCGCAAATACCGCACCGAGCTCAAGGACATGCTGGAGATCGATCTGCAGATCGGACAGACGATGATCCGCAAGATGAACGCCGAGAAGGCGTTCGGTCTCGCGGACAAGGCCGCCGACTCGCGCGGCCGCGCGATCGTCGCCTTCAAGCAGATCATCTTCTCGACCGATCCCGGAAACGCCGCGCTCGCTCCCTATCTGGAGCGCGCCTACCTGACCAGCATCCCACTGGAGCTGGAGCACAGGAAGTTCGAGGCCGCCGCCAACTCGTGCGAGGAGTACCTGATGTCGTTCGGCGGCAGCCGCAACGCGCCCCAGGTGCGGACCTGGCTCAACCAGGCGAACATCGAAATGACGGTGAAGAAATGAGCCCCCAGGCGCATGGAGCAAGGAGAAGAGGCATGAGAGAAACCCAGGTATTCGAGGCTCTTGCAAAACCCCTCGTGGCATGGGCGTCCCGCCCATGGAACACGGGCAAGATGCCCGTGCCACGCCTGCAAGCAAGGGGTTTTGCAGGAACCTCCTTCGGCAACCGGTGGTTCGTCGCGGCGCTCGTCGTCGCGGCGGGCGTGCTGGAGGCCGCGGCGCAGGCCGCCGCCGGCGTCCCCGGCAAACTGACGGTCAACAACCGCGACTTCATCGGCATGGTCCGCTGGAAGGCCAGCGCCAAGGAGTATTCGGTGATGGATCCGCGGACCAACATCGAGAGCGTCCATCCACTGGCCAGCGTGCAGAAGATACAGATCGTCCGGCCCAAGGAGTTGGACGCCGCGATCGCCGCCGTCAAGGGGAAGAACGGCGCCGCAGCCATTGCCGCGCTGACCAAGATCGCCAACGACTACGTCATGCTGCAGTACGACGAGGAGGCGGCCCGCTGGCTGGCCGAGGCCTACCTGCAGACCAACAACGGCCCCGAGGCGCGCAAGGCGATCGAGAAGGTCACCGCGCTGCGTCCCGAGGCGGGCTACCTCGGCGAGCTGGCCACGGTCTACTGGCGCGTACTGCTGCAGGAAAACCGCACGGCGAAGCTGGAGGATCTGCTGGCGCAGGCGGTCAAGAGCGGCGACCGTACCGCCTCGGCCACCGCCCTGATGCTGCGGGGGGACCTGATCCTCAAGACCGGCGACACGCAGGAGCACCACACGCGGGCGCTGAAGGACGGCTACCTGCGGGTGGTCACTCTCTACCGCTCGGTTCGCGCGGTCCAGCCCGAGGCGAACTACAAGGCGGCGAAAAGCCTGGAGAAACTGGGGATGACGGCGCGCGCCCAAGAGCGCCGCGAGGCGATCCGCAAGGAGTTTCCCGGCAGCGAGTGGGCGGGCAAGCCGTGAGGAAACAGGGGGTAGGCGTTAGGCGTTAGGCGCTAGGGATTAGTGGTCAGGGCGCAGAAAGCAAGGATGTTTTGGATAAGACCGGGGGTAAACCCCGGAACGACGTGACAACGCGAAGGCTGTTAGGAGACAGCGAAGAAAGGCGAGAGGATACCATGAAGAAACTGTTGATGCGTGCGGCGGTGGTTGCGGCTCTCACGGGCGCTGCGGCGGTGATGGCCCAGGAGGAGGGCGGCGGCGAGGCCGCGGCGGCGGCGCCTGCGGCGGCGGCGCCGGCGGCGCCGCCGGCAGCCGCTCCCGAGGTCGCGGAGAATGCGGCAATCGTCGATTCCGGGGACGGCGCGACCGCCCCCAAGGCAAAATCGAAAAGCGCCAACGATTTCTCGGCCGTGCTGTTCGGCTCCGGCCCCATCGGGCTGATCCTGTGGCTGGCGCTGTTCGGCTGCGGCGCGGCCGCGGTCTACTTCATCGTCGACTGCACCATCCTCGTGCGGCCGCAGAAGATGATGCCCAAGACGCTGGTCGACCAGATCAAGGCCGCCATGGCCGAGGGCGACGTCCTCAAGGCGCTCAAGGCCTGCGAGAGCGAGCCCGGCGCGATGGCCAATGTCCTCTCCGCCGGCTTCTCCCACGTCGAGGAGGGCTTCGACATCATCCAGGAGAGCGTCGGCACGGCCGCCGATCTCGAGACGGAGCGGATGATGCAGCGCCTCACCTGGATCTCGGTCTGCGCCAACCTCGCCCCGATGCTCGGGCTGCTCGGCACGGTGCAGGGCATGATCATGGCCTTCGCCCAGATCGCGACGGCCGCGCCCGACGCCGGCGCCCTCGCCCTCGCCATTTCGCAGGCGCTGTGGACGACGGCGGCCGGCCTGATTGTCGCTATCCCGGCCATCACGTTCTACTACAGCATCCGCAACAACGCCACCAAGCTGGTCCTGCGCATGGAGGCGATGACCATGGAGCTGATCAAGGACCTGCGCAACGTCGAAGTGGTGAACGACTGACACCGGCGCGCCGGCCGCGGCCGCCTCGCCTGGAGCGGGGCGCGGCCGGGAGGATCGGAGGGCACGCCGCGCCGCCCCGCCCGGGGCGGCACGGCCGGAGGGTTTTCAATGGCAAAACAGCGCAACAAGGGTTCCGCCGGATGCGACCTGAACATGACGCCGATGATCGACGTCGTGTTCCAGTTGATCATCTTCTTCGTGGTCACGCTGAAGATGACCAAGGACGAGAACAAGGAAATCGTCCTCGAGGACGGCAAGCACGGGCCGATCGTCAAGGAGATGCCGCCGCAGACGCTGATCATCGAGCTGGACAAGAATGGCCGCATCTCGATCCACAACGCCCGGATGAACGAGCGCATGCTGGGTGAAATCCTGGTGGGCCGCATCAACCGTTTCCGCAACGCCAGCTTCCCGGTGCTGATCCGGGCCGACCACCGCACCCTGCACCGCGACGTCAAGCGCGTCATGGACGTCTGCACCAGGGTCGGCATCTGGAAGCTCTCGTTCGTCGCCATCCAGGAACGCAAGACCAAGAAGGACCAGTAGGAGGAGGGCGCGCATGCAATCCAGGAAAAAACGCCGCATCACCAACGATACGCCCCAGCTCGAGATGACGCCGATGATCGACGTCGTGTTCCAGTTGCTGATCTTCTTCATCGTCACGCTGAAGAAAGAGGACATCCTCTCCATGCTCACCGCCGCCCGCCCGGCGTCGGACGAGAAAGCGGATCCCGACAAGCAGCCCAATGTGGTGAACATCGAGATCAACAAGATGGGGTTCGTTTACCGCGGCACCCCGGTCTCGCGCGGCTTGCTGGAACGGCGCCTCGCCGGGATCGCCGAGTACGACAACGGGGTCAGCGTGGTGATCCGCTGCACGGCCGATTCGCCGCACAGATTTCTCGTGCAAACGCTCGACGTTTGCCATAAACTAAAGATGACGAATCTGGCCATCTTCAGCATGTGACCGGCGGCCGCGCGGCGCCGGTGCGAAAGGAGGCGGTTATGTCGGACACAACCGCGGAAGAGATCATCGCCAAAGAGGAAAAGGCGCTCCAGGAGATCGACGAGCTGTTCCACGAGGACGGCTTTTTCAAGCGACTCGGCAAAATGGTCAAGGGCTTCGGCTCGCCCCGCGGCAGCCGGGAATTCAAGGCGGCGCGGATCGAGGCGCAGCGACTCGCCGCGCCGGCGTGCGCCATTCTCATCCCCGTGTGCGCCGTGGCGCTGCTGGCGATCCTCGCCACCGGGACCGGCTCGGAAACCACGGTGGTGGACGTCGAATATCTGGAGACGGAGGTGGTCCCCGATCTGGACGATGAGAAGCCGATCGAGGAGGAGATCCCCGAGATCGAGACCGATATCGAGATCGACACCGACGTGCGCGTGCAGATCGACACCCCCGTGGCGACCACCGCCCAGCCGGTGACCGCCAAGCCCAGCTCCGTCGACGCGGTCCTGCAGGTCAAGAGCCCCGTGATCATGAAGGGGATCTACGGCAACCGCACCGGCGGCATGCGGGGGCAGCTCATGAAGCGGTTCGGCGGCGATCCCGAGACCGAGGCCGCCGTCATGGCCGCCCTCCGCTGGCTCAAGAAGAACCAGCAGAAGGACGGTTCCTGGCCCAAGAACAAGGTCGCCATGACCGGCTTGGGGCTGCTGACCTTCCTGGCCCACGGCGAGAAGCCCGGCGGCACCGCCAGCCCCGAGTTCGGCGAGACCGTGCAGCGGGCGATCGAATATTTGATCAAGGCGCAGGCCGCCAGCGGCCGCATCGCCAACTCCTATGCGCACGCCATCGCCACCTACGCCCTGTGCGAGGCCTACGGCATGACGATGAACCCCAACGTCAAGGAGGCCGCCGACAAGGCGGTCAACGTGCTGGTCAACGGCCAGAACCCCCAGGGCGGCTGGCGCTACACGCTCACGCCGACGGACGAAAGCGACACCTCGGTCATGGGCTGGTGCGCCCAGGCGCTGAAGGCCGCCCAGCTCTCCAACGCCTACTACGACCGCGAGACGCTGAACGCGACGATCAAGAAGGCGATCCGCGGCTTCCAGGGCAACTACCGCCCCGGCGGCGGCTTCGGCTACTGCGGTCCCGGCGCCGGCGGCCTCTCCAGCGTCGGCACCCTCTGCATGCAGCTCCTCGGCGCCGGTTCCGGTCCCGAAGTGCGCACCACCCAGGAGCTGATGGACACGTGGGAGCCGGCCTTCCTCTCCGAGGATGTAAAGGGGATCGGCGGCAGCATCCAGTACTACTACTACTACGCCACGCAGGCGAAGTTCCATCACGGCGACAAGCGCTGGACCTCGTGGAACGAGAAGATGAAGCCGATCTACCTCAAGGCGATGAAGGTCGAGAAGGACGCCTACACCGACCATGAAGGGAAGGTGCGCGACATCGCCCATTGGGAGAACACCGACGCCCACAGCGACCGCCCCGTGATGGACACCTGCCTCGCGGCGCTGCAGCTGATGGTCTACTACCGCAACCTGCCGACCACCCAGGCCGGCGCCGTGAAGGACGACCCCACTATGGGCGCCTCCGCCGACGCCGCGACTTCGACGGTTGCGACCGACGACGTCCCGGTCGATGTCGGTAACCTGTAAGAGGAAAAGCATGATCCCGGACAACTTGAGCACATTGGCGCTGCACGCTGGACAGCAGGCCGATCCGACCACCGGCGCGCTCGCGGTGCCGATCTACCAGACCACCTCCTACGCGTTCAAAAGCACCGCCCACGCGGCGCGGCTGTTCGCGCTGGAGGAGCCGGGCAATATCTACACGCGGCTGATGAACCCCACGACCGACGTCCTGGAGAAGCGCGTCGCCGCGATCGAGGGGGGCACCGGCGCCCTCGCCGTCGCCTCCGGCCAGGCCGCGATCACCTTCGCCCTGCTGGCGGTCACCCGTCTCGGCGACGAGATTGTCTCGGGCAGCAACCTCTACGGCGGCACCTACCAGCTCTTCAACCACACCTTCCCCAAGGTCTTCGGCCGCCAAGTCCGTTTCGCCGACGCCTGCGACCCCGAGTCGTTCCGCCGCGCGCTCACCCCGAGAACCCGGGCGCTCTACGTCGAGACGATCGGCAACCCCCGGCTCGACGTTCCCGACTTCGAAGCCCTCGCCGCCATCGCCCGCGAGGCGGGCGTGCCGCTGGTGGTCGACAACACCATCGGCGTCGGCCTGGTCCGCCCCATCGACCACGGCGCCGACATCGTTGTCTGCTCCGCCACCAAGTACATCGGCGGCCACGGCACCTCGCTTGGCGGCGTCATCACCGATTCCGGCCGCTTCGCCTGGAACAATGGCCTCTTCCCCGACTTCACCGAGCCCGACCCGAGCTACCACGGCATCGTCTACTGGGACGCCCTGCACGCGGTCCCCGGCGCGGGCAACGTCGCCTTCATTACCAAGGTGCGCGTCACCCTCCTGCGCGACATCGGCGCCGCCCTCAGCCCCTTCAACGCCCAGCAGCTGCTGCTCGGCATCGAAACTCTGCCGCTGCGCCAGGCGCGCCATTCGGCCAACGCTCTCGCGGTCGCCCGCTGGTTGCGCCGCCATCCGCGCGCGAGCTGGGTCGCCTATCCCGGCCTCGAGGACGCCCCGGGCCACGCCGTCGCCGCCAAGTACCTGCGCAAGGGGTTCGGCGGCATGGTCGGTTTCGGCATCAAGGGGGGGCTCGAGGCGGGCGGGAAATTCATCGATGCGCTCAAGCTCCTGTCGCATGTCGCCAATATCGGCGACGCCAAGAGCCTGGTGATCCATCCCGCCTCGACCACCCACCAGCAGCTCACGTCCGCCCAGCGGGCCGCCACCGGCGCGACCGACGACTACATCCGCCTCTCGATCGGCCTCGAGGACGTCGACGACATCCTCGCCGACATCGACCAGGCGCTGGCCAGGACCTGATCGGAGGCTCCGGGGAGACGCGATGAAACGGATAGCGCTGATCGGTGCGGGATCGGTCGTTTTCGGCCGGAACGTCATCGCCGACATCCTCTGGCACGATGCCCTCAAGGGGTGCGAGCTGCGGTTGATGGATATCGATCCCGAACGGCTCGACACCGCCGTCCGCCTGGCCGGGCGGATCAACCGCGACTTGCGCGGCGGGGCGCGCATCGTCGCCACCGCCGACCGCGGCCGCGCCATCGACGGCGCCGATGCCGTCATCTGCACGATCAACGTCGGCGGATACGACGCGACCCGCCTCGACCACGCCGTCCCCCGCCGCTTCGGCGTGCGCCAGACGGTCGGCGACACCCTCGGCGCCGGCGGCGTTTTCCGCGCCGCGCGCAACGTCCCCGAGGTGCTCCGCCTCTGCGACGACATGGCCGTCCGCTGCCCCGGCGCCTGGCTCGTCACCTATTCCAACCCCATGGCGATGCACTGTCTCGCCGTCGCCCGCACCCGCCGCACCCGCTGCGTCGGCCTCTGCCACGGCGTGCAGAACACCGCGCACACCCTCCGCGCCATCCTCGGCATGCGCGCCGCCGGCGTCACGCCGAGGGCGGTGGCCACCCACTTCAAACGGCCGCACGGCTCGCCCGAGCGGACGCGCGAATGGCTGGAGTGGATGGCCCTGGGTGACGATCCCGCCCTCAACTACCGTTGCGCCGGGATCAACCACATGGCGTTCTACCTGAGCTTCCGCTCGGGGACGCGCGACCTCTATCCCGAGATCCGCTCCATTTCCGGCATCCCCCACCTGCGGCGCCTCGACCCCGTCCGCTTCGACCTCTGCGAGCGGATCGGCTATTTCATGACCGAAACCTCGGGCCACACCGCCGAGTACGTTCCCTACTACCTCCGCTCGGCCGCCGAAACCGCGGCCATGGAGCTGCGCCCCGGCAGCTACCTCCGGACCTGCCGCGAACAGGAGGCGGCCTACCGCCGCCTGCGCCGCGACCTTCTCGCCGGCCGCGGCGGCCTCCCGATCCCCTACGCGCCGAGCGTGGAGCACGTCAGCCGCATCCTCAACGCCATGGCCACGGGGACCCCGTACGTCTTCAACGGCAACGTCCACAACGCCGGCGGCGCGCTGATCGCCAACCTCCCCGGCGACGCCTGCGTCGAGGTGCCGTGCACCGCCGACCGCGGCGGCGTCTCGCCGCACCGCGTGGGCGACCTGCCGCCCGCATGCGCCGCCCTCATCCGCACCAACGTCAACGTGCAGGATCTCGCCGTGCGCGGCATCCTCGAAGAGCGGCGCGACCTGATCAAGCAGGCGCTGCTGCTCGACCCCAACACCGCCGCCACCCTCGCGCCGCGCCGCATCTGGGCCCTGGCCGACGCCATGTTCGCCGCCCAGTCGCGCTGGTTGCCCCCGGGGCTCGCGCGATAGCCGCCGCGAAAGGGTGTAGAAAAGGAGAAAACGAGATGTCTCGCCCGCTCATTCGCGCAGCCGCCGCCGGGTTTATGCTCGCTCTGTGGGCCGCCACCGGCAGTTCCGCCGCCGTCCATCGGCTCATCGTCGAAGGAGGCACCGGCGGCGGGGACTACACCTCCGGCGCGCGGGTGGTCGTGGCCACGCTGCCGCCGCCGCCTGGTCCGGTCTTCTCGCATTGGCGGGTCTTTCCGGCCGATGCGTCGCTTGGCGAAGGCTTTGTCGCCACGCATTCCCCCGCGACGTTGACCATGCCCGGCTACGACGTAACCCTCACCCCCTCGTACGCCGCGACGATCAGTGTGGTTTTCGACGCCCGGGGGGGCGCGGCCCCGATGCCGCCGGTGATCGGCGTGAACAAAGGCGGTGCCTACGGCGTGCTGGCCGCCACATCGCGCGCGGGATACGCGTTTGACGGCTGGTGGAGCGGCGCCAACGGCACGGGTGTGCGGGTGACACCGGAGACTGTGGTGACGACGTGGGGCGACCATACACTCTACGCGAATTGGACGGGCGGCGGCGACGACCCCAACGACCCCGACGATCCCGGCGACGATCCCGATCCGGTGCCGGAGGGCTACCTCTGCGAGCCGATCGCCGACATCCCCCTGGCCGCGCCGGGCTCCTACGACGGCTTTTTCCACGGCGCCGACGCGTTCGGCGCGGAGACGGCGACGGCGGTGCGGGGGACGCTGACGCTCAAGGTCTCGTCGGTGGCGGGCAAGTTCTCGGCCAAGGCGGCGCTGCTCGGCGGCAACGTGAGCTTCGGTGCCAAGACGTGGACGGAGGAATCGGCCGACGGCACGAAGCGCGTCACGGTGACGGCGCGCGGCGGCGAGACGCTCGACCTGTTCGTGCGCGACGACCGCCTCTGGGGGACGCTGCAAGGGGGCAAGGCGGGGGAGGCGCCATTGACGCTCGATGGCGGGCGCAACCGCTTCGCCGACCGTGGCGATGCCGCGGCGGCAGCGCTGCTGGAGGGGTTCAGGGGCTACTATACCATCGCCCTTCCGACCTTCGCCGATCACTCGCTGGGCGACGCCGAGGCGGTGCCGGCGGGCGTGGGCTATCTGGCGGTTACGGTCGGAACCAAGGGATCCGCCAAGGTGGCCGGGGTGCTGGCCGACGGCACGAAGGTGTCGCGCAGTAGCCGCCTGATCCTCTTCACCGATTGCGGCGACGCCGCCTGCGTGCCGCTCTTCGCGCCGCTCTACGCCAAGAAGGGGTGGGCCGGCGGGCTGCTGTGGCTCGACCCGGCGGCGCGGACGGTCACGACCGACCGCGGCCTCGGTTGGTTCATCCGCTGGGAGAAGCCGGGGCGCGGTCCCGACGGCTTCCGCATGCTGCTCGACGCCTGCGGCGGCTTTTACAGCTCCGCGACGGCGCTGGCGGCGGGGTACCGTTTCAGCGCCGAGGCTGGCGAGGCCGCCTACCATCACGCGGAGGGGGTTGCCGACCCCGCGGCGGTGCCGGACGGCGTGGTGGTGACGGTCGCGGGGACGCGCCTCACGGTGCCGCGCGCGGCCAAGCCGAAGAAAGTGGTTGAGGATGACGTCGTCCGCTACGACTACGATCCAGCCAACCCGGCGCAGGCGACGCTTTCGTTCGCGGCGCGCACGGGGATCTTCAAGGGGAGTTTCACGCTGTGGTACGAATACGCGGCGGGCGGTCGCCCGGTGCTGAAAGGGGTCAAGGCCCCTTACTCCGGCATCCTGACGCCGCTGCGCGATCCCGCCTTCGCCGACCTCCCGGCCGGCCTGGGCCACTGCCTGGTTCCCGAGACCGACCCGGCATTCAAGGCCCTGCGCCTCAAACGCTCGTACCCGGTGTGGCTGGAGGCGGACGAGTAGCGCCGACACTGCGCGGCGGCGGGCGCCATGCCTCTTTGCGTTCTTTACGGCAGAACCCGCGGCAGATGCGGCGCCACGCAAGTGATTTGTTGGCCGCAAAGAGCCAGAGAATACGGGCGGCGTTCGCCATCTTTGCCGGCCGCGGCAAGTGACGACCGCGGCTACAGCGTCCCCATTCCCATCCACATCGTAATCGTGCTTTGGCCCTGCCTGTGATCCTACACTTTCGCCGATGAGTAGGGATGCAAAGCCGAAGGGTCTGCATCCGAGACTGCGGGAGGCAGCGCACCCCCCGCAAATTGGTTTTGGCTCGACCCGGCGGGGGCGGCTCTGTATCGTAGAAACTGCTGTAGACCCCGGTGGGCCGGAACACCGTGTTTCGCCCGGGGTTTTGCGGGAGCCGCCGCAGTCGGAATGCAGGGATGAACCCGTCGACAAAACTCGCGACGAGGATGGGCGCCGAGGGATCCGCAAGGTCCCTCCTGCCGTGCACCTGGATCGCCGCCTGCCTGCCGCTTCTCTGGGCCGGGTGCGCGCCGCCCGTCGCCGCCCCCGGCGCCGATGCGCCGCAGCGGATCGTCTCGCTCGCTCCGTCGCTGACCGAGATCCTCTTCGCCATCGGCGCGGGCGGGCGCGTCGTCGGCCGCACCGACGTCTGCAACCACCCGGCGGCGGCGGCCAACCTCCCCGTCGTCGGCGGCTTCGGCCGGCCCTCGCTCGAAGGGCTCGCCGCGCTGCGGCCGACGCACGTGTGGTATGTCGACCTGGAGGACCAGGGGTTGCCGGCCCTCTTCGCGCGGCTCGGCTGGTCGGGCGGGCGGATCCCCTGCAACCGGCTCGACGACATCCCCGCCGCGGTGGCGGCGCTCGGGGCGCGCACCGGCTGCGACGCCGCCGCGGCGCGGCTGGCGGAGGAGCTGCGCGGCGGGATCGCCGCCCGCCGCGCGGACGCCGCGCGCGGCGAGGCGCAGCCGTCGGTGCTGGTCGTGGTGTGGTGGGAGCCGCTGATGACGGTCGGCCGCGACTCGTTCATCGCCGACATCGTGGCGCTCGCCGGCGGCCGCCTGGTGACGGCCGGCATCGCCCGCGACTACTTCACGGTCTCGGACGAATGGGCGCTGCGGCAGAATCCCGAGGTGATCCTCTGCATCGACGGCGCGCCGCCCGGCGCGGCGCTGGCGCGGCTGCGCGCCACGACCGGCTGGCGCGCGCTCGACGCCGTGGCGCGCGGACTCGTTTACGACACCTTCGACCTCGATGTGCTCTGCCGTCCCGGTCCGCGCGTCCTGGCCGCCGCCGACCAGGTCCGCGCCGTACTGTACCCGGAGGATCAGGCCGGTCCGGGCAGGTAGGCGCCGTGCTCGCGCAGCACCGCGCGCAGGCGGGCGGTGTCGACGGCATGGACGTCGCCGTCGCCCTGCGCGGCCAGCGCCGCCGCCGCGCCGGCCGCTTCGCCCGTGGTCAGGCAGCAGGCCATGATGCGCACGCTGCCGTTGATGCGGCGGTCGGTCGAGATGCACCGCCCGGCGGTCAGCACGTTGCGGAGCCCGCGGGGGGTCAGGCAGCGGTAGGGGACGCCGTAGGATTCGCCGTCGGAATACTGCTCGATCTCCGCCGCCATCTGGCGACGCCGGGTTTCGGCGTCGGTGTCCGCCGCGCCGGCCTCGGTTTTCTTCGAGCCATGGACGTCGATGTTGTAGGCATTGCGGCAGATCTCGTCCGGGAACGAGCGGCGGGCGCGGTAGTCGTCGATCGTCAGCACGTAGTCGCCCATGATGCGGCGCGTCTCGCGCACGCCCAGCACCGCTGCGGTCGCCGCGAGCCAGGCATTGGCGTAGCCGGGGTGCCGTGCGGCCAGCACCGCGCGGTACTGCTCGGCTTGCCGCCGTCCCCGGATCAGCGCCTGCGAGACGCTCGCGGGATCGGTGTTGTCGACGCCGTAGACGTGCCCGGCGTTGAAGCCGTAGACACCGGCGCCGAGCAGCCGCGAACAGCAGTGGGCATCCTCGATCAGCGGATGCTGCTTGGACAGCCATGCCTCGCGCACCGCCTGCTGGGTCGTGGCCCAGGAGGACTCGGGGCCCTTTTCCAGGGCGTAGAGATCGGCATTGGCCAGCATGAAGCAGAGGGTCGCCGGCTGTAGCCGGCCGGCCGCATCGCCCTTTTCGAACGGCGCGCCCGCCCAGGCGGCGAGGTCGCCGTCGCCGGTGGCGTCGATGTAGACGCGGGCGCGCAGGGCCGAGAGACCTTCCTTGTTGGCCGCGAGCAGGGCCTCCACGCCGCCCGCGTCCCGCTCGACGCCGACGAGGGCGGTGTGGAAGAGAACGTCCGCACCGGCGGCCGTGACGAGGTCGTCGTAGATCCGCTTGAGGCGTTCGGGGTCGATCGACGGCCAGAAGCGCAGCCAGTCGGGCTGCGGGTTGCGCATGTGCGGGGTTCCCTCGATCAGACGCAGCCGGACCTGCTCGGCGATGCCGCGGGCGATGAAGGCCGCGCCGTCGCCGAAGCCGCAGAAGAAGGGGACGAGACCGAGCGTGCCCATGCCGCCCAGGGCGCCGTTGGCTTCGATGAGCAGCGTGCGCGCCCCCTGGCGCGCGGCGGCGGCGGCGGCGCCGCAGCCGGCCGGTCCGCCGCCCGCCACGATGACGTCGTAGCGGTCGTCGAGCGGGATCGCGCGGGCGCTCAGTTGGAATTCCTTGGCCATATTGAACTCCCGATGTGCTGGCCGGCGCGGGAAAGCCGCGGTCGGCGGGTGCTGCCGAACCGACGCGTTTGTGCCGGTTCCGCAAACAGCATAGCCGCCGCAGACGTGGAATTCAAGCACGGCGGCATGGTCTTTGTTCTGCGCGCGGGCGCGGGGCGCATGGCAGTTCGGTTGGGGGATTACGAGTGCGATTACGATTAGGATTACGATCAAGCAGTCCCCGCATCAGAACTGCTGTGCGCCCGGAGAGGGGTTTGACGTTTACCAACCCTTCGGGAACAGGCATACTACTCTTGCCGCGTTCGCCAGGAAGGAAAGCGTCCGGATGATCGGGACAGGCCAGAGGGATCGGCGCCGGGCCGCGGGGATGCCCGCCGCGGCGGGGATGGCGTTGTTTCTGGCCGTGGCCGCCGGCGCGGCTCCGCCTGCCGGTTTCGGGGCCACTGCGGTCGAGGCCATCCGCGAGGAGGCGGTGCGGCCGAACGGCGGTCCGGAGGGGTATCCGCTGCCGCTGGCGACCCACTGGTGCACGGGCAGCCACCCGCTGTCGGCGGGATGGGCGCCCGCCCGCCAGATGGACCGGATCGAACGGGGGAGCTACCTGCTGCCCTGGTTCGCACAGCCGGGTCCGGCGACCCTCGCCGACGCCGCCTTCACCAACTACTACAAAGCCGCCCTGCTGCGGGCGCGCGACTGGAAACTGCCCATCGTTCTGGCCGGCACGCAATGGGAGTCCGCGCTTTCCGCCGCACCGTACATCGGTCTGCCGCCGGATGAGAATCCGAACGTCGTCAGCACGAACGGGGAAGTCCTGTCCAAGGTCTGCCCTTTCGGACCCGTGGCGCCCTGGCGGCAGGTGGGCACCAACTGGACGGCGCACGCCGCGATGCGCGCGGTCCAGGAGTGGTACCCCGATCCGCCGAAGGTGTTCTTCCTCTCGAACAACGAGCATGCCAAACTGAGATGGCACGAGGCGGAGGTCTCGCGGCGCTACATGGACCTGTACGGCCCGGGCCGCAGCGGCGACTTCAGGCGCGGGGTCACGGGCGCGGGATGGATCGAACGCTACCGGGCGCTGCAGGACGCCATGCGCGGCGGACTGGAGAACGGGACGTGGAAGAGCAACGCCGTGTTCATCGGCTACGGCGCCTTTGGTCCGTCCCACTTCGGACGCTGGAGCGGATGGATGCTCTACAGCCTGAACGTCACCAACCGGATCGATCCCAACCCCCTGGCCTGGGACGGCGGCAGCCCTTCGTACTACACGCCCGTCTACAGCGGCAGCAGTGATTTTCTCGTCTTCAGCCCGCAGATCGAATTCATGAACCTCTGCTTCATGATCGCCGAGGCGCACGCGCTCAACCCGCAGTTCTGGTACGAGTTCTCGCTCTGGGACGGCGGCGCGGAGAAGCGCGACTGGTACGCCCAGCGGGGCCAGTCCTATTCCACCGCCCGCTATGCCGGAATGGCGCAGTACGGCATGTGGCTGACCCGTCCCCGCGCGGTGCGCGAATTCCGGGGCTGGACCGAGTCGTGGGACGACTACGGCGATTTTTTCATTGCCGTCGAGGAGGCCGTGGCGCGCATCCACCGCAACCCCGTGCTGCGGGAGTTCTGGCGCCACGGCGAACGCGTGCCGAACCCTGCGCATCCCCACCCGTACCAGGAGCTGATTCCCGCCGAGTACCAGGACGAGGCGCGCTGGTTCCTGTTGGACGCGGATGTCAACAAACAGACCTACCCGTGGGGGTTGTATGACGAGGTGGCCGTCTATTCCCTGGCGCTGACGCGCGGGACGCCGCCGCGGCGCGAGTGGCTGGTCTACGCCCATTCGCCGCTGCAGGACCGTGCCGACGTGACGCTGACCCTTCCCGGCTACCGGCCGATCACCGTGGCGGTGCCCCAGATCGGCGCCCTCTATCTGGTCACCGAAGAGGACGGCCGTGTCGCGGCCGTCGACCATCCCCTGGAGGTCGTCGGCGATCCCGTCGGTTTTTCCGACTCGCAACCCTATCCGTACGGCACGGACAGCTACGTGATGGCCGGCGAATGGACGAATGTTCTCGCCGCCGCGCAATGGGAGACCAACGGCATGCGCTTCCAGTGCACGGGTTGGAGCTTCACCAACCGCGCCGGCAGCTGCGCCGCCTCCGGGAGCGGCACGGAGGCCGTCTTCACGGTTGCGGCGCACAGTGTGCTGCGGTGGCACTGGAGCCACACGTGCAACTACCTCGCGGCCGGCTGCGAGGCGTTCGGCAGCGTGAGCGCCGCCAGCGGCTGGTACACGAACGGAGAGATCCTGAGCTGCGCCGCGCAGCCCGATCCGGGATACCGTTTCCGCGACTGGCAGGGGAGCGGCGTGCCGGCGGGATGCGAAGCGGACAACCCGCTGGCTCTGACGATGGACCGTCCGCGCGAGATCCACGCCCGCTTCCTGCCGCAGTCTGCCCGCTGCTGGCGCGGGTCGGGCGAGTGGCATGCCTCGGCCACGAACTGGGTGCCCGAAGGGCTGCCCGGTCCAGGCGACCACGTCTTCATCGAGTCGGGCAGCGCCGTTCTGGCCGCGCCGGCCGCCGTGGCCTCGGTGACGGTGAGGAACGGCGCCGTGCTGACGTTCACGAACTGGGCCACCTGCCTCGCGGCGTCGGGAGAGGTGCGGGTCGGCAGCGGGGGCGTGCTGACCTGCGCCGGCCCCTTCCTCGATACGGAGATGTCGAACCGCGTGCACGTGGTCTGCTCGAACTTCGTGGTCGAAGCGGACGGGCGCGTGCACGCGGACGGCAGGGGCTACGCCGGCGGCGTCTACACTCCGCGGCGGCACGGGCAGGGACCGGGCGGGGGCTACAGCGACTACTATGTTCACGAGGCGGGCACGTACGGCGGCTTCGGGCATCTCGGGTGGGGCTCCCAATACTACATGACGCTGGGCGGCCGTCCGTACGGGGCGCCGGAGGCGCCGGAACAACCGGGCAGCGGCGGCGGGGGAACGAACGCGCGGGAGGGCGGCGCGGGCGGCGGGGCGGTGCGGATCGAGGCGGCGGACCGCGTGACGGTCGACGGGGCGATCACGGCGAACGGGGAGTATGCGAGCGGGCCGGACTACTATGGCGCCAATTCGGGATCGGGCGGGGGGATCTGGATCACATGCCGGCGGATCGCGGGCTCGGGCGGCCGGGTGTGCGCCAACGGCGGGGCGGCGCGGTCGGTGAGTTGGCACGTGACGGGCGGCGGCGGCGGCCGCGTCGCGGTGCGCTACGATCCCGCGGCCCAGGGCGTGGAGGCGCTGCCCGGCGTGATGTTCGAGGCACTGCCGGGCTGGAATGTCGCCGCGGCGAACGTGGGCGTGTACGATCTGGGGGATATCGGGAGCCTCTGGTTCCCCGACACCCGTTTCTGGTCGGAAGACATGTCCTGTCTGCAGGGGCAGCTCTTCGGTACGAATGCCTGGAGTGTGGCGGCGCTGACGCTTGCCGACCGCTGGGTGGGATTCTCGGAGGAGGGCTTCGCGCTGACGGTGGCGGGGGATGTGTCGCTCAGCGGGGCGAAGGCGGGGCTGAGCCTTGGCGGGCCGTTGAGCTTCAACCACAGCGGCGGCGGCGCCGCCGGCAACGGACAGTACCGGTACGGCGAGGGCGTACCGGCGGTCCTGGCCGTCGGCGGGAACCTGGCCATCACGAACCGGGCCCGGATGTTCGTCTACAGCGCGGCGACGAACGCCAGCCACCCCGACTGCGGCGCGCGTGTGTCGGTCGGCGGCGTGCTGCGGGTGGAGACGAACGCGGTGCTGTACCTCTCGTCGCATCCGACAAACGGGGGCTCGGCCAGGCTGGAAGTCGGGAGCCTGGCGGTGGCGGCGGGAGGGCTGATACGGGCCGACAAAGGGTTCGCGGGCGGGATCCCGCCGCTCGGGCGGGGCTGCGGGCCGGGCGGCGGGCGCGACGGGAATTACTGGAATCCGTCGGGCGCGGGCTGCGGCGGGGCCGGCGGCGGGACGGGTCCGGTCTACGGTTCGTCGAACGCGCCGGCACTTCCCGGCAGCGGTGGCCAGGCGGGCGGCAACAAGGACTCGCGCACGCACTGCGGGAAGGTCGGGGGCGGGCTGGTGCGGATCGAGGCGGCGGCGCGGATCGATCTCGCCGGAACGATCTCGGCGAGCCATCCGGCGCGCAGGACCGATGGCGCGGGCGGCGGGGGCTCGGGCGGCGGGGTTTATCTCCGTTGCCGGGTCTTTGCGGGGACGGCAGGCGCCGCGATCACCGCGGACGGCGGCAGCACGTTCTCGGGCGGGGGCGGCGGCGGGGGCCGCATCGCCGTCTGGCGGGTGCGGGACGAATCCGCGGGAACGGTCGCGGTCTCAGTGGCCGGCGGCAGCGGCAGCGCCGCCGGCGCCGCACCCGGCACCGTGGTGTGGGGCTGGCTTCCGGCCCGGGGCACGGTGGTCACCATTCGTTGACCGCAAGGGCGCTGGCGTTTGCCGGTCCTGGGAAGGCGGGTGGGGGGAAAAAGGAATAGGGGAGGATGGGGAAATGAGAGTTCGTTTCGTGACGCTGCATTGCCTGGCTGCGGCCGGCGCGCTGGGCCTGCTGGGCGGACTTGCGGGCGGCGGCTGCCGGCTGCTTGAACTGGCGGCGAACGACGCGCCACCGGTGACCGCGGCGGAGGGGATCCGCCGCGAGGCGACGCGGCCGAACGACGACCCGGCGGGACGGCCGCTGCCGCTGGCGTGCTGCTGGACCTGCGGGCACTATCAAGCCGACTTCATGGAGGGCTGGCGGCCGCGCAACCAGATGCGGCTGATCGAGGAATGGCACCATCTGCTGCCATGGTTCAGCAATGCGTACGGAGATGTGCCGACGAACGAGGCGTCGTTTACGCTGACCTACTATCGCGATGCCATCCTGCAGGCGCGGGAACTGCGGCTGCCGCTTACCTTTGTCGGTAGCCAGTGGGAGAGCGGCCTTTCCCGCAAACCGTACATCGATCTGCCGCCGGACGAAAATCCCAACGTGGTGACGACGAACGGCCTGGTGGAGGGCCGGGTCTGCCCCTTCGGACCGTTGCAGCCCTGGCGTGAGATCGGGCGCAGGCACACCGACAACCCCATGATGAAGCAGATTCAGGAGTGGTATCCCGATCCACCGATGGTGATCTTTCTCTCCAACAACGAGCACGGCAAACTGCGCTGGCACGAGGTCGAACGCTCCAAGCGCTCGGTCTACCGGGCCAAGGGACAGGTCTACAATCCGGAACGGTATGGCGGTTTCGTGCAGTTCGGCATGTGGCTGATGCGGCCGCGGGCCGTGCGTAATTTCCGGGGCTGGACCGAATCATGGGTGGACCGTTTCGACAAGGACGGCAAGCTGATTTTCGAAGGCGGCGGCCCCTACTTCATGGCGATCGTGGAAGCCGTCGACCGTGTGCACAACAACGTCATCCTGCGCGAGTGGTGGCGTCACGGCACCTTGGTTCCCAATCGGGCGCATGCGCATCCCTATCAGGAGGCCATCCCCGAGGAGTACCGGAATGAGGACCGCTGGTTTCTGCTCGACACCGACCGCGACCCGCCGTGGCCGTGGCACTTGTCGACCGAACTCCCGGTTCTGGCGCTGGCCCTGACGCGTGGCGCGGCGCCGCAGCGCCAGTGGCTGGTCCACGCGCACGCGCCCACGGGGCTGCAACAGGGAGTGCAGGTCGTGGTGCCCGACTACCGGACGATCACCATCGACGTTCCGGTCGGCGGCGTCTTCTATCAGGTTGATGAAGCCTCGGGCACAGTCACGGATGTGACGGGCGAGGGCGCGGTGAAACCCAGTGGTAAGTAGCCGCGCGCGGGCAGGTTCGGCGCGGCCTATTCGCCATAGCGTCGGCCATTGCGGTGCAGCAGGCCGAGGTCGGTGATCGCCGACCCCAGCTCCGGAGGAACCGGCCCCGCGGGGGCGCCGTCGCGGTTGAAGCGCACCCAGCAATCCTCGGCCGCGTTGCCGCAGCGGCCCACCGGACGCATGAAATGGTAGGCCTCGGCATCGCCGGACGCGTAGGCGCAGGGCAGCGGCAGGGAAACGCCCTGCCGCATGGCCTCCTTGAGTTCGTCCAGATGATCCGTGTAGACCTCGCGGGGATCGCAGGCGTGGCGCCGGCAGATTGCGGCGGCGAGTCCGATGACCTCGCCCAGCATGCCGAGTGTCCGCATGACCCGGATCGCCGAGAAGGCCACTTGCGAAGCGCTCAGGCAGCGTCCCCCGAGGAACAGGTTGCGCACGTCCCGCGCATAGAGACAGCGGTACGGCACGGGATAGGGCTGCCCGATGCCGAGATGGTAGGCGCAGGACTGGAACGCCTCGC
>CAYVKQ010000021.1:12520-19565 GCA_964451945.1 uncultured Lentisphaerales bacterium | reverse complement strand
CGCCGCGACGGCGGACGGCGGGCTCCTGCTGACGTGGGAGCGCCTCGCCGCGGGCGGCGACACCAACGCCGCCGTCTCCCTCCAGGCCGAGCTTTTCCCGAACGGCGACTTCGTCTGGCGCTACGCCGTGCCGTCCAACGCTGCCCCCGCGGTCGCCGCCGCCCTCACCAACTTCGTCATCGGCGCGCAGCACAACGGCGGCGGCGAGACCTGGGCCTTCGGCGACCCGTCGTGGCTCGCCGACGGCCTCGAGCTGCGCTGGCGCGCCTTCGGCCTCCTCGACCCGGAGGTCGCCGACCACGACGGCGACGGAGTGGCGACCGCCGACGAAATCCTGGTTTGCCGCACCGACCCGCGCAACGCCGACACCGACGGCGACGGCCTGTGGGACGGGGAGGAGGCGCTCGTCCACGGCACCGACCCGCTGGTGTGGGACTCCGCCTCGCCCGGAACCAACGACTTCTGGCACGTCTTCCCCCCCGCATCGCTCACCAACGCGCCTCAGGCCGAAGCGGGCGCGGGGCAGTGCCAGGTCACTATCACCTCGCGCCTGGAGTACGCCGCCTCCGGCGTGGCCGCCCTCCGCTTCGGGGAGTGGGTCGTGCCGGTGCTGCCGGGGACGGCGCTGGTCTCGCGGCTGGCGCTGCCGCTCAATACCCCAGTGCTGTTCGCATACGTCCCCGGACCGGGACTGCCGGCCGGCGCCGCGCCGCGTCTCTCGTTCGCGGCGACGGCGATCCAGGCGGAGGTGGAGGACGCTGTGGCGGTCGTTTTCTCACTCCTTGATGACCCGCACGGCGTTTTCGCCGCGCCCGCGCCGCCACCTTCCGGCCCCGCGCCCCTTGCCACGCCCCTTTCCGCGCCACCCGGCAGTGTCAAGGCGGTGCCGGGAAAATCCACGTTCGTCGGATGCTTCATCTCTCCGGGCAACCTGTGCGCACACGCGGGCATGACGGTCAGAGCCGCGCAGGTTCCGCCCGAGTACACGCTCTATTTCATCAAGAACTCCGACACAAACGAGCCCCCGCTTCCCTATACCGTCCTGCCGGTGGAACTCTCGGAAGTGTTCGAACCGATTCCGGACACCCCGGGACTGCACAGGGGACAAATCGACTTCCGTGTCGGTCTTGTCAAGGGACTATCCTCGCAGACCGTTTGGGGGACACCCCTCCCCGTCCACTACTGCGTCTTCCCGTCGGCGGTCAGCGAGCCCAATCACTGGATCTGCACCTGCGGACCGGACGATCCCTGCGGCCCCGAGTGCCCCTGCGGCCACACGGGCGCCTTCTGCCCCTGCTGCTGCGGCGACCCGTGGGCCGTGCCGTACAGCGAGACCAACAACGCGGCCGTGGAGACCCGCCCCGGGAAGACGCTGCTCGTCGGCGGCGCGTCCGACTCGCTTCCCGTGGCGCTCCCCGCGCCGGGCTCGCCCGCGTCCCGGGTCTGTCCGCTGTGCGGCTGCAAGGACCAGAGCGCCCCCGTGCCGCAAGCGTTCTCCTGGCTGCGCACGCCGGGAATCGCGGTGTCCCCCTCCGCGCTCGCCGCCAGCGGCGTGTTCCGGGTCGACGGCACGCGCCCGAGCACGAACTTCGGCTCGGAGGTCTTCACCTACACCGTCAACGGCCGGCGCTACAGCCGGGGGCGCTACACCGTCGCGGGGGTCAGCAACTATCTCGCGGCGGCGGGCGGTCCGGTCGTTTCCGCGCCGTTCCCGAAAATCGCGTGCGGCGTCACCAACGCGCTCGTCCTCTGGACCGGCGCGCGGCTGCCCGCGGGCGCGGTGAGCCTGTCGCTGGCCGGCTCCGGCGGCGCGGCGCTGCTGGTCCGCAACCGCCTCACGGGCGAGCTCGAGACGCTGGTTTCGGGAACCAACGACACCTTCTCCTGCACCATCGCCGCGTGGCACGGGAAATACGTCCACCCGGAGACCCGGCGCGCCGAGGCGGTGCTCGTCGGCGGGACGCCGGGGCTCTGCACGGTCACGCACCGCTACGACCACGACGGCGAGAATGAATGGGACGTCCACGTCGCCGCCGCGCAGGCGTTCCAGGTGTGCCGACTCGTCAAGGAGGATGTGACGACGGAAAACTTTCCAAACATCTACAATCCCAGCGTCATCCCGCAGGGCGACACGGGCCAGTACAAAGTCAGCCTTGAGCCGGATGGCGGGGTCGCGGACAGCAACATCGTCTGGAGCGTCAAGACGGGGAGCACGTTTGTTACTTTCGCCAACGGCAACAACAAAGGTAGGTTAATCACCGTCAGCGGCATAGCCCAAGGCGAATTCGAGATCGAAGTCACGGTGAACGGCCTCTATCTCAGTCGGCCCGCCATATTCAACGGCACCGTCGCCACGAACATGACCGTTTCCGCGACGGTGTGGACGGTGAGCGACGGGACAACACCCGCCGTCACGCCCGCCACAGTCGCTGCGCTGATCGCCGACGCGAACCCCATCCTGAAGAAGACCTATAGCGCAACGCTTCAGTGGAGCGGGACGCTCAGTACTACCAACCGCGCCGGAGTGTTGCAACAATTCAAATTATGAGGCGATTGGGTCTTCGGGATCGGAATCGGTATCGGGGTCGGGGTCGAGATTTCCTTTGTTTTGGCGATACCGATAGCGATGCCGATACCGATACCGATACCGATGCCGATACCGACCCCGACCCCGATTGCTTCATTTCCATCATTGGAATTGCCGGAGTGTTGCCGCGCGGGCGGCAGGGTGGTAGGATAGCCGCAAAAAAAGGGGGGAGCCGGTGGCGACCGCGACACTATCAAAGGCCAAGCGGAACAAGGCGGACGAGTTTTACACGCAGATGACGATGTTTCGAACAAAAAGGGGATCTACCCGTACGTTCTGACACGCGGGGAGCGGCATCTGAACATCCGGGCCTTCACGGCCGGTCAGAAACGCGAGGCGTACGAGCGGCAGAAGGGGCTGTGCAAAAAATGCCGCAAGCCCTGCGAGCCGGACGGCATGGAGGCGGACCACATCACGCCGTGGATCGAGGGCGGCAAGACCGTTCCGAAGAACTGCCAGATGCTCTGCAAAGAGTGCAACCGCCGCAAGAGCGACGTATGACCTTCCGTCCGCCCCGAGTTTTGTCATCGGTTGGCGACAGGGGGGGCGCAGTGCGGAGCGAGGGAGAAAGGAAGCGCAGGCCGCCGCAGGTCTCGCACGAAGCTCGGGCCGACGCTGTTTTTTCCCGCGGAGCGCAGGCCGATGCCACTGGGGACAGGAAAACTGTGGCCGTCCCTGTTGGCCGCAAAGATCGCAGAGCGATTGAATCCCTGCTCCGCGTTATTCTCTTTACGTTCTTTTGCGGCTAAATTCTCTCCGCATCCCTCTGTCGGCCGTGCGGTGCGGACATAGCCATACCCGCCGAGGACGGCGGGCTCCAGGGTGGCGGGGCGCTCGCCATGTGGTGGGGCGATCTGTCCCCAGCGAGCCGTAGCCGCGGCCAGAGCTGGCGGAGCTGGCGGGACGGTTGGCCGCCGTGCAACGTCGGCCCCACTTGCTGGCGCGCTGGCGTCGGCGCGGCCAGGCAGTGCGTCCCCCCGCGCCAGTTGGGCGCAATCCCGGTTTCTTTGTCCGTCGCCGGCGGCGCGGCGAGACGCCGCGCCGCCGGCTGCATGCAAGGTAGGGTCCGCCGTCCCCGGCGGACCGCGCAAGCAGCAGCCACGCGCGCAAGCTCAAGCCGACGCCGCGGCCCGCCGGGGACGGCGGGCCCTACCAGGTGGCGTGCATAAGGCCGAGCTGCAAAGAAACCGTGACTGCGCCCGGCGCCAGTTTTGGGCCCGAGTTTTTGATTGTGCCGCCGGGCATGATCGCGTACAGTACACCCACGCCTCACTTCAGGCGCAATCTCAACTTCCGCAAGGAAAGGATCAATGTGCGATGAGTGTTCCCTTCTATGGACATGTCCGGCAGTACAACGCGATCAAGAATGAAATCGACTCCGAAATCTCGGCCGTTCTGAATAGCGGCAACTATGTTCAGGGCCCGACGCTCAAGCGGTTCGAGGCCGAGGCCGCGACCTATTTCGGCACGAAGCACGCCATCGGCGTCGGCAACGGCACCGACGCGCTCTGGCTCGCCATGATGGCCCTCGGCATCGGCCCCGGCGACGAGGTGATCACCCACGCCAACACCTTTTTCGCCACCGTCGAGGCGATCTGGATCGCCGGCGCCACGGCCGTGATGGTCGACTGCGACCCCAAAACCAAGTGCATCGATCCCGCCAAGATCGAAGCCGCGATCACGCCCAGGACCAAGGCGATCATCCCCGTGCATCTCTACGGACAGTGCGCCGACATGACCCAGATCTGGGCCATCGCCGAGAAGCACAACCTGAAGGTCATCGAGGACAACGCGCAGGGAATCGACGGCCGTGGCGACACGTTCCGCCAGGGCGAACGCAGCGCCGCCGTGGCCACCAGCTTCATCATCCAGAAGAACCTCGGCTGCTTCGGCGACGGCGGCATGCTCTTCACCAATTGCGACAAGATCAACGACACGGTGCGCAAGCTGCGCAACCACGGTTCGAGCAAGCGCGACCATCACAGCTTCGGCTTCAACAGCCGCCTCGACGACCTGCAGGCGGGCGTGTTGAGCGCCAAATTGCGCCACATCACCGCCTGGACCGACCAGCGCATCGCGTGGGCGGCCCGCTACGACAAGGGGCTGGCCGGCTGCAAGCACATCACGCTGCCGTACCACGTCCCCGGCTACCGCCACGTCTACCACCTCTATGTGGTCGAGACGAAGGATCCGGCCAAGCGCGACGTCCTGGTGAACGCGCTGGTGGCCAAGGGAATCGACGCCAAGACGCACTACTCGATCGCCATCCACAAGCAGGAAGGATTCCCCTGGGGCAAGCCCTACCGCATCGTCGGCTCGCTGGCGAACGGCGAACGGAACGCCGCCTCCTGCGTCAGTCTGCCGATGTTCCCCGAACTGACCGCCGCCGAAGTCGACGAGACGATCCAGCAGGTCCGCGCGTGGGACAAGAGCCAGGGCTGATCGCGCGCCCTTGATTCGTACACGGCGGGGTTCAGCACGGCGCGCGGGTGGTCCTGCATGCCGGCTGAACCCTGCGGTGTTTCACCGGAACCTCGTAAAAGGCGGGCGCCGCGACCGTGGTTGCGGCGCGCCGCGACGGAAGAAGGAAACCCAGATGAGCAAGCGCTACAAAGTATTGGTTGTGGGGACGGGAAAACGCGGGATGCACCATGCCGCCGCGTTCAAGGCCGACCCCTCGTTCGAACTGGCCGGCCTGTGCGACATCGACGCCGCCCGCGCCAAGGCGGCGGTCGAGAAGCTGGGCGCGGACGTCCCCGTCGGCACCGATGCGGCCGCATTGGCCAGAGAGGTCCACCCCGATGTCTTCTGTTTTTGCACCCATCCCGCCGTCCGCCTCCCCTTGGTCCGCGCCGGCGTGGCGTGCGGCGCGAAGCTGATCGCCTTCGAGAAGCCGGTCGGGCTCACCAGCGCCGACGCGCTCGCCATCCGCGACATGCTCCAGGCGTCCGGGACCAAGGCGGTCGTCAGCCACCAGCACCGCTACGGCGTCCATTACCGCAAGGTGAAGGAGATCGCGGCGGGCGGGGCGCTGGGGCGCATCCACACCGTCTACGGCTCGACCCCCGGCTGGATGCTGCACATGATCACGCATCTGCTCGACTACATGCGGTGGTACAACGGCAACACGCCGGCCGAATGGGTCATGGCGCAGGCGGCCGGCCGCGGCAAGCTCGCCGACAACCACCCGTCGCCCGACTACATCGCCGGCGTGATTCAGTACGCGAACGGCGTCCGCGGCTGGGTCGAGGTCGGCGCCGGCGCGCCCGACCAGCCCGAGGTGGCAAAATGGTGGGGCAAGAACCGCATCGGCGTGCAGGGAACCGAAGGCTTCGCCGAAGTGCTGACCAACGGCGGCTGGCGCGCCGTTTCACGCCGCGACGGCTACCAGCAAGGCGAGGGCGCCATGAACTACGAGTTCGACATGCCGCCTTATATCCGTGAGATCGCCGTTTGGCTGGACGGCGGGTCCGAGCACCCGTGCAGTTTCGCCAACGCCTTCGAGGGTTTCATGACGATGGCCGCGCTGGTCCGCTCGGCCGCGTGCGGCGGGCAGGTCGCCCTGCCGCTGACGGACGGCCAGGACGAACTGGCCTTGCTCCGGGACCGCGTTCCCGCGCGTCCCGTGTTACTTGGCGCCGACATCCATCGCGCCGAATTCGGAGGATGAAGTGGAAGTTGTCATTCGTGATTCCAAGGAAGATGCCTCCTGGCTGGCGGCGCGGTTGATTGCCAAGGCGATTCGCGAAAAACCGCACATCGTGCTCGGCCTGGCGACGGGCCGCACGATGGAGCGGCTGTACGCACGCCTGGTCAAACTGCACCGCGAGAAAAGCCTCGATTTCTCGCTGGTGCGGACGTTCAACCTGGACGAGTATGTGGGGCTGCCGGCCGACCATCCGGGCTCCTACCGCTACTACATGAGCCGCAACCTGCACGATCATGTCAACATCGACCGCCGCAACGCCTACCTGCCCAACGGCATGGCGGCCGACCTCGATGGCGAATGCCGCCACTACGAGCAGATGATCCGCGAGTTCGGCGGCATCGATCTGCAGCTGCTGGGAATCGGCCGCGCCGGACACATCGGTTTCAACGAGCCGCTCTCTTCGATTGCTTCGCGCACGCGCGTGAAAGCGCTCACCCCGATGACCATTTCGGAAAATGCGGGACAGTTCGCGAATCCGGCCGAAATGCCGCATCGTGCGATCACGATGGGCGTCGGTACCATCCTCGAATGCCGGCGCCTGATCGTCCTCGTGACTGGCGAGAGCAAGGCCGAGGTGCTGGCGAAAGCGGTCGAGGGACCGATCACGTCGCGGGTCACGGCCACGGCCATCCAGATGCATCCGCACTGCACGGTGATCTGCGACGAGACCGCCGCCTCCCGGCTCGAGGAGAAGGACTACTACCACTGGATCTTCGAGAACGAGCCCGACTGGGAGCCGTACCGGTAGC
>CAYVKQ010000021.1:0-12420 GCA_964451945.1 uncultured Lentisphaerales bacterium | reverse complement strand
CAGGCGCCGGACGAGGTCCAGGTCCTTCCGCCCCGGTGCCGCCTCGACACCCGAACTCACATCAACCGCACTTGCCCGCGCGGCCCGCACCGCTTCAACCGCCGTGTCCGGGGTGATGCCGCCCGCCACGGCGAACGGTCGGCACGCGGCAAGCGGCGCGGCGTCGGCCCAGCGCCAGACCGCGCCGTTGCCGCCGGGGAGAACGCCGCGGCCGCATTCGACGAGAAGACCGACGTCCGGCGGCAACGCATTGGCCGCTTCAAGCAACTCCGCGACGGTGCGCAGCACGGCGATGATGCGGCAGGGGCCTTGCCGCAGATCCGCCAGCGCAGCCATCGCGGCGGCGCCGTGAAGCTGGAGCGCCGTGAGCCCGACCGCTTCGGCCGTGTGCAGGATGGCGGCGGCACCACTGTCGACGAACACCCCCACCCGCGCCACGTGCGGCGGCAGGGCAGCCGCAACCGCCCGGGCGCGCGGCAGGTCGAGGTGGCGCGGACTCGGTGGATGGAAAACCAGACCGATGGCATCCGCGCCCGCGGCGGCGCACGCCGCCGCTTCGGCCGGGTCCGTCAGGCCGCAGATTTTGATCTCAACCGGCATCGAACGCACTCCACCGCTGCAGCACCGCCACCGGATCGGGCGCCCGCAGCAGCGCTTCGCCGACCAGGAGGCACGTGATGCCCGCATCGAGCGTGCGCCGCACGTCGTCATCCGCGGCTATTCCGCTGAGCGCCACGACTGTCGCCCCGCGCCGCACCGTTCTGGCCAGACGCGCGGCATGCGCGGCATCGGTCGCGAACGAGGCGAGGTCGCGGTTGTTGATGCCGACCAGTTCGGCGCCGATGGCGTTGGCCCGCCGGACATCCGCCTCGTCATGGACCTCGGTCAGCACGTCGAGCCCGAGAACCTGCGCAAGGGCATGCAGGTCGGCCAGAAGCGGATCGGGGAGGATGCGGACAATGAGGAGCACGGCGTCGGCGCCCATCAGCACGCTTTCGCAAAGCTGGTAGGGGTCGAGAATGAAGTCCTTGCGCAGCACGGGAAGCGGAACGGCACCGCGCGCCGCGCGCAGGTCTTCCGCCGACCCCTTGAAGAACGCCGTCTCCGTCAGCACCGAGAGCGCGGCGGCGCCGCCGGCGGCGTAGGCGCGCGCAGTCGCCGCCGGATCGAGCTCCGGGGCGATCACCCCCTTGGAAGGCGAGGCCCGTTTGATCTCGGCGACGATGCGGACGCCCGGCGCCCGCAGCGCCTCGGCAAATCCGCGGCGGGCGTGCGGCGCCGCCTCGGCCGCGGCGCGGCAGGCGGCAGGCGGGAGGCGGCGTTTGGCGGCTTCGATCTCGTCCCGCTTGACACTGACGATCTGGTCCAGAATGCTCATCCCTGCACGCTTCCATGTTCTCTGACAAAGATAGCATGACCGGCCGCGCTTGTCGACGGAGTTTGCGGCATGGAGTTTGCTTCACCGGCGCAGAACGCGTATGCTTTTCGCATGACAACCATCTGGATGGCGGTGGCGGGGTGCGACCAAACGGGCGACGGATCGCGGGGACGGCCGGTGGCGACGCTGGCGCGGGCGGTGGCGCTGGCGCGGGCGGCGGGTTCCGGGAAGCGGCGGATCGCCGTGGGCGACGGGGTGTATTACGACACGTCGGTGACGCTGGAGGCGGACGATGCCGAACTCGAGATCGCGGCGGCCGGGGGCGCGTCGCCGGTATTCTACGGCGGCGAGCCGGTCACGGGTTGGCGCCGCGAAGGTCCCGGGTCGAAATTCTGGCTGGCGCCGCTCCCGGGCGTCCGCGAGGGAACGCGCGATTTCCGCGCGCTGGTCATGAACAACCGGTTCGCGCCGCGGGCACGGTTCCCCGCATGCGGCGGCATCCGCCACGCCAGCGAATTCGCGGTGCGCTGGATGAGCTCGACCAAGGGCGGATGGGAGCGCAAGCCGACCCACGCCGAGCTGACCACGCTGCGCCTGGTCAAGGGAAGCCTGCCCCGCAGCCTTTCGATCCGCAACGCCGAGCTGACGATCTTCCACAGCTGGGATGAGAGCCTGGTGGGCATCCAGGCGTGGGACCGCGCCAATGGAGTGATCACGTTCTCCACGCCCGCGGGCCATCCGCCGGGCGCTTTTGGCGAATGGAAGGCGCATGCGCGCACCTTTGCCGTGTGGAATGTCCGCGAGGGGATGACCCGTCCGGGCCAGTGGTACCTGGACCGCGACCGCGGCTGCGTGGTCTACTGGCCGTTGCCGGGGGAATCGCTGCGGCGCGTCACCGCCATCGCCCCGGCGCGGACGACGGTCATCCGCCTTGCCGGCACGGCCGAGGCGCCGGTGCGGCGGGTGCGGCTGCGGGGACTCACCCTGGGCGTGACCACCACGCCGCTGGTCGCGGGGGGCTTCGGTGCGCTGCGGTTCGAGGGGGCGCTGGAGGCGGCACACGCGCCGGGGCTGCGACTCGACCGGTTGACGGCCCGCTGGGCGGGCGGACAGGGGGTGCGGGTGGTCGCCAGCGACGGCGTCCGCTGCACCGGCCTGACGGTGAGCGAGGTCGGCGGCTGCGGCGCCGTTTTCCAGGGAACGGGGGGCGGGGTCAGCGGGGCGCTGATCCATCACATCGGACGCATCTACCCCAGCGCGCTGGGGCTGCGGGTGAGCGGCGCGCGCTGGCGCGTCCACCACAACACCCTGCACCACACCCCGTATTCGGCGATCAACGCCGGCGGCACGGGACTGCGCTTCGAGCACAACCGCTTTCACCATGTCATGGAGGAACTGGTCGACGGCGCGGCGATTTACGTCTTTGCCGCCAAGCGGTGCGTGCTGCGCGGCAACTACACCTACGACCTGCGCACGGAGCAGGTCCATGCGTACTACCTCGACGAACAGAGCGCCGATTCGCTGGTCGAGGGGAATGTCGCGGTCGGCGTGTCGTGGCCGATCCACAACCACATGGCCCGGCGCTGCACGGTGCGCGGCAACGTCTGTCTGCATGGCGAGGCGATGCGCCTTTCCTTCGTCAACTGCGACCGTTTCGTCCTCGCGCGCAACGTGTTCGCCTGCGGCGGCGAATTGATCACCGAGCCCTCCTACACCGGCGTGGCGCGGCTGGAGGCAAACGTGTTCCACAGCGGCTCCGGGTGTGTCCGCTGGGCGTTCCACGACCGGCTTCCCTCGCTCGAACGAAACGCGGCACCGGTCGCGGCCCTGCCCGCCGGCGCCGGCTCGGTGATCGCCGACCCCGGCTGCCGCTGCGACGACGGCCGCGTGAGCTACGGCCACCGCGCGCTCGCCCGGCGGCTGAACCTCCCCGCGCCCGACGTCAGCGGCGCCGGCTGCGGACGCGAATAACCCGTTGCATCGGAGCCATGCGGCACGGCGGTCGGCCCTCCAGTTCTTCTGGCGGTTCCGGCGGCTTTGCGGTAAGGTGTGCGCATGCTTCCCCTGTTTGACTGGACAACCCTTGCGGCCGAACCCGCCGCCGCCTCGGCACTGGCGCAAGCGCTCGACCTTCCCGTCGCCGCCGCCCGCCTCCTCGTTGCGCGGGGCTGGAGCGACCCCGGCGCCGCCGGGCGCTTCCTCAACCCCCGCCTCGCCGACCTGGGCGATCCGCTCGCCTTCCCCGGCATGGCGGAGGCCGCCGCCCGCCTGTGGCGGGCCGTCGACGCCGGCGAACCGATCGTCGTCTTCGGCGACTTCGACGCCGACGGCGTCACCGCCACCGCCCTCCTCACCGCGGCGCTGGAGGCCTTCGGCGGCCGCGTCAAGCCGTTCATCCCCGACCGCCTGAACGAGGGCTACGGCCTCTCCCCCGCCGCACTCGCCCGCTTCGCCGCCGAGCATCCCGAGGCGCGGCTCGTGGTTACCGTCGACTGCGGCATCACCGCCGCCGACGCACTGCGCGCCTTCCGCGCCGACGGTCGCGAGGTGATCGTCACCGACCACCACCTCCCCGATGCCTCACGGCCGCTGGCGGAGGCCTGCGCCGTGGTCAACCCGCACCTCCCCGGAACCCCCGCCGGATGCGAAGCGCTGTGCGGCGCAGGCGTGGCGTTCAAACTGGCATGCGCCCTCTGGAAGACGGGCAAGGCGGCGGACCGCGACGCCGCCCGCGCATGGGACCCCCGGGCGTGGTTCGACGCCGTTGCCGTGGCCACCGTCGCCGACGTCGTGCCGCTCCTCGGCGAGAACCGGCTCCTGGTCCACGCCGGCCTCAAGCGGCTGCAGTCGCAGCCGTCGCCCGGACTGAAGGCGCTGCTGCGCAAGGCGCTCGCCACCGCCGAGCCGCCGACCAGCCACCACCTCGCCTTCCTGCTGGGGCCGCGGCTCAACGCCGCCGGACGGATGTGCGACGCCCGCCCGGCCTTCAGGCTGCTGCGGACCCGCGACGACGACGAGGCGCGCGAGCTGGCGGTCCGCCTCGACCAGCTCAACGCCGAACGGCGTCAGACCGAGGAGGCGATCTTGGCGGAAGCGCTGGCGCAGCTCGCCGCCTTGCCGCGTCCCGCCGCCGCCGCGGGCGCCGCGGTCGCGGGCGGCGCCGACTGGCACCCCGGCGCCGTCGGCATCGTCGCGGCGCGGCTGAACGAGCTGGCGGGTGTCCCCGCAGCCGTCGTCTCCCTCCGCCCCGACGGCGGCGGCCGCGGCTCGTTGCGCGCCGGCAAGGGGTATGACGCGCTCGCGGCCCTGCGGCGCTGCGAAGCGCTGCTCGACGGCTTCGGCGGCCACCGCCTCGCCGCCGGTTTCGAGGTGAAACCCGGCGCCTTCGACGCGTTCCGCGATGCCTTCGCCGCCGCCTGCGCCGCGCAGCATCCCGAAGGAACGGAACGGCCGGAACTGGTGATCGACGGCTGGCTGGAACCTGAGGAACTGACGCCCGCCCTGTGGCAGGCGCTGCTGCGGCTGGAGCCGTTCGGCGAGGGCAACAGCCGCCCCCGCTGGGCGATGCGCGGCGTGTCCCTGGCCGAGCGGCCGCGCCCGGTCGGCGACGGCGCGCACGTCGCCTACCGGTTCGTCTGCGGCGGCCGTTCATTCCGCGGCATCTGGTTCCGCTCGGGCCACCTGCTCGACGCCATTGACGACCGCGCCGACGTCCGTTTCGACGTCGCTTTCGAATGCCGCCTCAACCGCTACAACGGTTCCGAGACGGTCGAGATGCAAGTGGTAGACCTGCGCCTCAGCGGGGCGGACAAAACGGACGCACCGCCTCGATAGCGGACGCCCCGCAAAGGAGCATCGCCAGGCGGTCGACGCCGAGCGCGATCCCGCCCGAGGGGGGCATCCCCGCCGCGAGCGCGGCGAGAAAGGGCTCGTCGAGCGGGTAGACCTCGCGGCCGGCCGCGCGGCGCGCGCCGGCACAGGCCATGAACCGCTCCCGCTGCGCCGCGGGGTCCGTCAGCTCGCCGTAGGCGTTGGCCAGTTCGAGGCCACCGATGTAGAGCTCCCACCGCTCGGCGACCGCCGGATCGGCGGGCGAAAGCCGCGCCAGAGCGGCGGCGGCGGCGGGATAGTCGGTGAGCACGACCGCGCGGTCGCGCGGCAGTGCCGGCTCGACGCGGGTCACCAGATCAAGGTCGAAGCGGTCGGCGTCGTAGGCGGCGACCGGGTCCCACCCCGCCCAGGTGCGGAACGCCTCGCGCACGGTCAGCACCCGCCACGGCGCGGCGAGGTCGACCGCTGTTCCGCCGACGTCCAGCGTCTCGCGGCCGAGGGTCTCGCGGACCACCTGCCGCACCAGCGCCTCGGTGTCGGCGAGGATCTCCCGCGCGCCGGCGCGGGCCCGGTACCATTCGAGCATCGTGAATTCGGGGGTGTGGCGCGCCCCGCGCTCGCCGGCGCGGAAACAAGGGCCGATCTGGTAGATGCGGGGACAGCCGGCGGCGAGCAGGCGCTTCATGTGCAGTTCGGGCGAGGCCCGCAGCCAGTGCCCCGGGCCGGCGGGGGGCGAATCGATGTGCAGTTCGAGCGCGGGCGCGGGGATGCGGACCGGCGTTTCGACCTCGATGAAGCCGCGGGCGGCGAAAAAGGCGCGGATGGCCGCCAGCGCGCGGCTGCGGCAGGCGAGGTTTTCGAGCGGCGGAACGCCGGTATCGGCAGGAGGCGGCATCGGGGATTCCTCAGGGGGTGGCGGCGGCGAGGCGCGTGAGAATCGCCTGCATGTCGGCCGGTGGGGCGCGGACGAAGACGAGCGGCGCACCCGTCACGGGATGGGCGAAGGCGAGACGCGCCGCGTGGAGCATCTGGCGCGGCGGTGCGCCGGGGATGCCGCGGTCGCGGCCACGCGCGCCGTAGAGCGGGTCGCCGACGAGCGGATGGCCGAGGTGCGCCAGATGGACGCGGATCTGGTGCGTGCGGCCGGTCTCGATCAGCGCCTCGACGAGCGACAGCGCGCCGAAGCGCTTCACCACCGTGTAGCGGGTCACCGCCCGCTTGCCGTTGCGCGTCACGACCGCCATCCGCTTGCGGTCGCGCGGGTGGCGGCCGATGAGGGTATCGAGCGTCCCCGTCGGCGGCTCGGGCGCGCCGTGGACCAGGGCCAGGTATCCCTTGACGATGCCGCCGCTTTTGAACTGCGCCACCAAGCCAGCCATGGCGGCATCGTTCTTGGCGACGACCATCAGCCCGGTGGTCTCCTTGTCGAGCCGGTGGACGATCCCGGGGCGCTCGACGCCGCCGACACCCCCCAGGTCGTCGCAGTGGTGCAGCAGGGCGTTGACCAGGGTGCCGCCGGCGTGGCCGGGAGCGGGGTGGACCACCAGTCCCGCCGGCTTGTCGAGCACCAGGATGTCGCCGTCCTCGTACACGATGTCAAGCGGCAGCGCCTCGGGCTGCGGCGCCGCCGGCGCCGGCGGCGGCACGGTGAGGCGGAGCGTCTGTCCGGGGAGGAGGCGGGCGCTCGCCCTGAGGGGGCGGCCGTCGAGCGTGGCGCAGCCGTCGGCGATCAGCCCTTGGACGCGCGCGCGCGACAGCGCCGGCAGAGCGCGCGCGAGCCAGGTGTCGGCACGGCTCCCCGCCGCCTCGGCGGGAACGGTCAGGATGTGTTCGGCGGCATCCATATCAAGCAGATTCCGCCCCCTGTTTCCGGGCGCGGAGCACGAGCGCCAGGCCGAAGAGCGCCACTCCCAGGCTCGCCGCCTGGCTGATCGAAAGCGTCCCGACGGCCATCCGCGGGTCCCCGCGGAAGGCCTCCACGGTGAAACGGAGCGCGGCATAGCCCATGCAGTAGACCCCGGCCACGGTTCCGGGACGGTCGCCGCGACGGCGGTAGACGCGCACGAGCAGGGCGAAGAGAAGCAGGTTCCCCGCCGCCTCCATGAGCTGCGTCGGCAGCACCGGCAGGCTGCGCGCGGCGGTTTCGGCGATCAGGCCGCCCTCCACGTGGTCGTACCACGCCGGCGAGTGGCGGGGAAAGCGGACGGCGCAGGCGGCGTGGCTGATCCGCCCGTAGCAGCAGCCGTGCATGAAGCACCCCAGGCGGCCGAAGGCGTGGCCGAGGGGCAGGACGGCCGCCACCAGATCAGCCAGCCCGGGAAACGAGTCGCGCGTCGCCCGGGCATAGAGCGCCAGCGCCAGCACCGCTCCGGCGAGGCCGCCATAGAACATCAGTCCGCCCTGGTCGACGCGGAACAGGGCAAGGAAGTCGCCGCGGCCGACCGCCGGCGCGAATTCGGCGCTCCAGTGCTCGGCGACATAGGCGGCGCGCGCGCCCGCGACCCCCGCCAGGATCATCCACACCGCCAGGGTCGAAAAGGTGTCCGGCGCGCGGCCCGGCGTCCGCGCCGCGAGCCGCGAGCCGACCCAGACCGCGGCGGCGAACCCCAGCGCCAGGGCGAGTCCGAAGGCGCGGATGCTGAGCGGTCCGAGATGAAACAACTCCGAATGCATGCCTCGCTCCTTTTTGTCAGGGATTGTATTCGACAAATCGGCACATGAGAGCGTACTATATGAACGGTTTTGTGCCGGTGTGCAAGCAAAAACCTGATTGAAGCGCCATCCTGCAACGTCTGTCACGCCCATGATCGAAGAATCCGATGTCCAAATCCTGACCGATCCGGTAGCCGAGGCGGTCTGCCCGAAGTGTTCCCATAGGACGGATGTGCAGGGGCTTCCCTCCTTCTCGTCGCTGGTCTGCGCCACGTGCGGCTTCAGTTTCGAGGTGCCGGCGCGCCTTGGCCATTTCCTGCTGCTCAAGATCATCGGCATGGGCGGCATGGGCGGCGTCTACCGCGCCCACGACGAGGTGCTGAACCGCGCGGTCGCGATCAAAGTGATGCGCAAGAGTCTCGGCGACAACGTCGCCTTCAGCGAGACCTTTCTTCGCGAAGCGCAGGCGGCCGCCCGGATCAACCACCCCAACATCGTCCAGATCTACTCGTTCGGCAAGGAGAAGGGGCAGCCCTACATCGTCATGGAGTTGGTCCTCGGCGGCGGCCTGGACAAGCTGATGGAGCCGGGCAAACCGCTCGACCAGAAGCTGGTCCTGCGCCTCGCCGAGCAGGTCGCCAACGGCCTGCGCCACGCCGGCGACGAGGGGATGATGCACGGCGACGTCAAGCCGGAGAACATCCTGCTCACCGAGAACCGCACGGCGAAACTGGTCGACTTCGGCCTGGCGTCGGTCTCGGGAACCGCCTCCAACGAGATCTGGGGGACCCCCTTCTACATCGCGCCGGAGAAGGTGCGGCGGCAAAAGGCCGACCACCGCGCCGACATCTACAGCCTCGGCGGCACGCTCTACCACGCGCTGGCGGCGCGGCCGCCGTTCGACGGCGCCGACGCCAACGCGGTGGTGCGGGCGCGCTTTGTCGAGACGCTCAAGCCACTTACCGAGGTCCGCCCCGACATCGATCCCGAAATCTCTGCGATCATCTCCCGCATGCTGTTGACCGAACCGTCGCTGCGCTACCCTACGTACGGCTCGCTGCTCAGCGACATCCGCGGTGTGCTGGAACGCCTGGGTCCCGAAGAGGAACCCGCGCCCGCCAGCAAGAAGATCGTCCTGCGCCGCAAGAACGGCGCCAAGGTCACGCCGGCGTCGCCTGCGGCGGCGGGCGACGCCCCGGCGCCGGTGCCATCCGAGAAGAAAATCGTCATCGGCCGTGGCGTGATGGCGGCGAGCGGACACCAGTCGGGAATGCTGACCGGCCTGCAGGCGGCGGCCGGGGATGCCGTACCGACCGCGCCGTCCGCGGCCGTTCCGGACGACCCGGCCCGGCGGATGCGCCTGGTCAAGCTGATCGCCACCCTGGCGGTGGTCGGACTGCTGGCGATCATCGGCGGCCTGTTCGGCCTCGTCAAATGGCGCCAGACGCACGTCAAGGGGAAGGAGGCGGAGCGGCAGCGGCTGGAACAGCAGCGCCAGGAAGCCGTCTTCAGCCTGAGCGGGGTCGCCGAACGGGCGAAGCGGATGCACGAGGAATGCGCCGCCGAAGCCGAGAAAGGGCGGACGCTGGCGACAACCTTCGCCGCCGAGGCGACCGACCTGATCCCCGAAGAGGTCCGCGCCTACCTGATCCCGCCGCGGCCGACGCCACCGCCCGAGGCGGCTGAAACGCCTGAGATCGAGGGCGGAACCGCTCCAGCGGCAGACACCGCAGCCGGTCCGGAACTGCTGGCCAAGGCCGCCGCCGCCGTCGCCGCCGCGGGTCTGCCCCTCACCCCCGAAAACATCGCCACGTTCGCCAAGACGCTCGCGGCGTCGGCTCCTGCGGCCGCAACGAACGCCGTCGCGCCCGAAGCCGCAGCGCCGACCGCAACCAACGCCGCAGCCGCACCCGAAAGCGACGCGGCGACCGAAGCCGACGCCGCGGCCGGCGACGGAGCGGAAGCCACGGCGCCCGATGCCGCCGATCCCGCCGCAGCGCCGCCTCTGGACGAGTCGGCCCTGCCGCCGGTCGTGCAGCGCGTCCGCGCCATGTTCCTGGGAGTGTACCAGCTCGAACGCGCGGTCGAAATCACCGCCGCGCTGGCCGAGGAGATCGCGCAGGCAATCCAGGCGCCCGATATCCCCAAGCGCCCGCTCGACGCGGTGCAGGCGCTCCACGCCGAGCTCACCGCAAAGTGCGACGCGGTGGCGGGCGCGGGACCGGTGGCCGATGTCGCACGCCTGCTGCGCGGCATCGAGGCGGACCGTGAAGCGGCCGCCGGTCTGCTCGCCGACATCAAGGAGCGGATCGAGCGCGCCGCCAAGGAGACCCGCGAGCGCGCCGAGGCCGAGGCAGCCGAGCTGGCGAAGCAGCGCCAGGCAGAGGAACGGAAGCAGCAGATCGAGGGCGAGATCGGCAGCGTCGCCGGAGCCGAGGCGCTGAACACCGACCTGCTGCGTGCGCTCGAATTCCGCCAGGCCTCGCGCGCCCTGCGCAACCTCGGGGCCAATCTCAAGACCGAAGAGGGAAAGGCGGCGCTGGCCGTCGCCCAGGACCGCGTCACCCGGATCGAGGAGTTCTACCAGTTCCTGGGAACCGCCGCCGACGGCGTTTCCGACCCCGCGGCCGAAGGGGTCGACGCCGACCGAGCCCTTCCGCCCTTCCGCCACCCGCTGCAGAACTGGACTGTCCAGAAGTCGGACGCGAAAACGGTGACGGTGCATGGCAAAACGGTCGGATGGAAAGAGGTCGACGACGTCAGCAAGGTCATGATGATCCGCTTCCTGCTGCTGGAAGACAAGCAGGCGACGGCGCTGCGCTTCCGCTACCGCATCCGGCAGTACGTCAACGCCGCGCTCTACCTCAACACCTTCATCACCGACAGCCCGACGGTCAGGCAGATGGCGCTCTCCCTGGCGCAGGAGGCGATCAAGATGTTTCCGCGCAGCCGCGAGGAGATCGACCGCCTGATGCCCGACCTGTTGCAGTCAGAGGGGTGATCCCGGTGGCAAAGGCCAGACTCCAGTTGGTGTGCGGCGAAGACGACTACCTCGTCACGGAGAAAGCCAAGGCGGTGATCGACGCGTGGGTCCCCGCCGCCGAACGGGACTTCGGCCTGGAGATCGTCGACGGCCGCGTCGACACGGTCGACAGCGTCTGCGCCGCGGTGAGCCAGTGCGTTGAAGCGCTGCGGACAATGGGGTTCTTCGGCGGCGGCAAAACGGTCTGGCTGCGCGATGCGTCGTTTCTCGCCGGCGGCGGACGCTCGTTCGACTCGCCAATCGTCAAGGAACAGATCGATAAGCTCACCGCAGTGGTCAAGGCGGGGCTGGGCGAAGGGCAGGCGCTGCTCGTCAGCGCCCGCGCGGTGCCGCGCAACTCGGCCCTCTTCAAAGCGATCCAGGCGGCGGGCGAGGTCGCCGATTTCGGCGGCGAGGCCAAGCCGTGGGAGCGGGAGAAGACCGCCCGCGAAACCCTGGCGGCGCTGCTCGACCGGTGCGGCCTGACGATGGACGAGAAGGTGCGGGACGAATTCTTGGCGCGCGTCGGCACCGACACCCGGACGATGCTGCAGGAGGTGGAGAAGCTCAGCCTCTACCGGGGCGGCCCGGGCCCCGTCGCCGCCGCGGACGTCGAGGCGGTGACCTCGGTCGGCAGGGAGGCCGAGGCGTGGGACCTGACCGACGCCCTTGGCAACCGCGACCGCCTCGCGCTGGTAGCCGCGCTGCGCCGGCTGGAGGAGCAGAATGCGGCACCGGTCATGCTCTCGGCGATGCTCGACGGCCGTGTCCGCGACCTGATCCTGCTGCGCGCCGCCCTCGACGGCGGCTGGCTCGCGGTGCGGGGGCGGCAAGCGGCCTGGGGCGCGCCGCCGCGCGAAGCCGAACTCGCCTTCGGCGCCGGCACCGGCGACCTGCGCAAGCAGTCCCCTTTCCGGATGGCGAAACTGGCGGAGCAGGCGGCGAACTACACGCTGAACGAGCTGCGCGCCGCCCGCCACTACCTCATGGAGATGCGCGAGCAGATGGTCTCCACCGCCCTCGATGGCGGTTTTCTGCTGGAGACGACGCTGCTCCGCATCGTCGGCCCGCCCCGCCGCGCGCGGCAGGCAGCGAAAAGAACAAACGATTGACTTCGACCGGCGTCGACTACCGTCAAGACGGACGTCGGCAATTGATCCTAAAACCGGTAGTAGAGAAACCGCGATTGCACATGAATGAACGCGAATACCAACAGTACGGCGGGACGTCCCGGACCACCGCCGTGCACGTCACAGGAGTTGGCTTAGAAACGTGCGGGCTGGAACGACGACGGGGGTTTGGTGGCTAAAGCAGTCCGCGTTGACAAAAGACTCGTCGATGACGACCTGAAAAGCGTGCTGCGCGTGAATCTGCCGCTGCATGAACTCCAAGACCGGCGACAACGCCGTGTCGGATTGTTTGACCTCGACCAGAAACCAAGGCTTCCGATCACGCGCCACTAGAAAATCGACTTCGCGCTTCTGCTTGTCACGGATATAGAACAACTCGAACTGCCCCAGCCCCGAGTCGGTCCAGC